>DTWI01000038.1 GCA_012963075.1 Fidelibacterota bacterium | reverse complement strand
TTACGCTTCCAGAAATGAATCACAATGAGATTGTAGGATGGCAAGGCAAAGAGATTGACAAAAATGCACTTTCTTTAGTTTGGATTGATATTAGATATAATAAAAATATTAAAAGAATGAACATTACAAACAATATTCTCAAGGATAGAGTTGCTTCCAATAATCATATTGATGTTCCATCAGAAATAGCTTCTCATTGTCTTGCTTCGTGTCTCTATTTAGTGAACTATGTTGATTGGTTAAGTTATTGGTGTGCATATAGTCACAATGTTGATATTATGAATATTGATAATATTGATACTTTAAAAAAGTCTATGTCTTAGAATTTTTTGAACACCAATACTGAATTATGGCCACCAAAACCAAAAGAGTTACTCATTGCAATATTAATATCTTTTTTTACATGCTTATTTGGGACATAGTTTAAATCACATTCAGGATCAGGTGTATTGTAATTAATAGTAGGAGGGATTATGCCTTCATTCAGCGCATTAATACATGCAATTGCTTCAATAGCACCTGTAGCACCCAATAAATGACCTGTCATTGATTTTGTTGAGCTAATTAGTAATTTTTCTGCATGATTTCCAAATGCTTGTTTAATTGCTTGAGTTTCTAACATATCATTATAGTATGTGGAAGTACCATGAGCATTAATGTAATCAATATCACCAGGATTAAGATTGCTATTCTCTAGCGCAAGATTGATTGCTTTTGTTGCGCTTTTGCTATCGTTATCTGGTCTAGTAACATGGTAAGCGTCATTTGTACATCCGTATCCTACAATTTCACCTAAAATAGTTGCATTTCTTTTTTCTGCGTGTTCTAGAGATTCCAACACTAAGATGCCCGCACCTTCAGATAGTATAAATCCGTCTCTATTTTTATCAAATGGTTTAGATGCTTCAGTTGGATTATCGTTTTGTGTAGACAAAGCTTTCATATTGGCAAATCCTGAAAGAGTTAATGGAGTAATTCCTGCTTCACATCCACCAGAGATGACTATATCAGTCTGTCCAGATTGAATAAGCTGATAGGCCATCCCAATCGCATCTGTTGCTGATGAACATGCACTGGTAACTGCATAATTTGGTCCATGAAATCCATATTTTATAGCAATTTGACTTCCGGCGATATTGGCTATCATTTTTGGAATAAATTGTGGTGATACACCACGTTGACCTCGATCTTCAACCTTTGAATGTTCTTCTTCAAGAGTATGCATACCACCAATACCAACACCAAGAATTACACCAGTTTCAGAAGAATCAATTTCTGATTGTTTGATTGCTTCTTCAGCTGCAATCAGCGCAAACATAGTATATCGATCAAGCTTTCTTTCTTGTTTGCGATCAAAAAATTCGGAAGGATTAAAATCAGAAATTTCTCCAGCAATTTTTACACTTAAATCTTTTGTATCAAATTGTTTTATTAATCTAATTCCAGATACACCATCGACTAAATTATTCCACAAGGATTTTGATGAAAAACCTAATGGAGAAATGCTACCTTCTCCAGTAATGACAACTCTATTTTTCAAGATTAATTAGTGTGTTTATTGATATAGTCTACTGCTGCACCAACAGTAGTAATTGTTTCTGCATCTTCATCAGGAATTTCTAAATCGAATTCTTCTTCGAATTCCATAATTAATTCAACAATATCCAGTGAATCTGCACCAAGATCATCAAGAAAATTTGCTTCAGGTACAACTCTTGATTCTTCAACCCCTAGTTTATCAACAACTATATTTTTTACTTTATCATGTGATGACATATCTTAACTCCTAATCAATTTAATGACATTCCACCATCAATGTAAAATGTCTGACCAGTAATATAACTCGCTTCATCAGAACATAAAAACAAAATCATTTTGCTGATATCTTCTGGTTTTCCAAATTTTTTCAATGGAATTCTTCGTAAATAATCTGTTTTTACTGTATCGCTCAAGTCAAAGATCATATCAGTTTCAATGATTCCTGGAGCGATACAATTTACAGTTATATTGCGTTTTCCCACTTCTTTCGCAAGAGATTTTGTAAATGCTAACAATCCACCTTTAGAGGCAGAATAATTGCTTTGTCCTTTATTTCCATCAGTTCCTGAAATAGATGATATATTGATGATTCTTCCTCTTTTATTTTTTATCATATCTTTTAATAATATTCTTGTTAAATAAAAAGGTCCATTCAGATTTACATCTAATACTTTTTTCCATTCTTCTGTTTTCATTCTTAATAGGATATTATCCATATGAATTCCAGCATTATTGACCAAGATATCAATATTGCTAGAATGTTCTTTTACGAAAGCATATAAATCTTCAATAGATTTTTCATCTGATATATTACAGCAAAAAGGAATGATATTTTTTATATCTCTAATTGCATCTAGCGATTTTTCAGAAGTTGCGATACCAATTACTTGCATTCCATTGTCTGCTAAAGTCGTTGCAATTGCCTTGCCAATACCTCTGGATGCTCCTGTTACAACAGCAGTTTTATTTGAATATTTAAACATTTAACAATTCTTTAGTATCATTATAAGAATTAAAACTAGAGATATGAAATGATTCGTTTATTTTTTTTATTAATCCGGCTAAAACTTTCTTTGGGCCTATCTCAACAAAATTATTATTAATGTTTTCAAGTTGCTTGACACTTGCAAGCCAGAGTACCGTATTATCAATCTGTTCAATTAAAGCATGTTTGATTTCATCAGTATTTGTTCTGTCTTTTGCATCATAATTTGAGACAATAGGGCAGTAAGGAGTTTGAAATATTTTTTCTGTAATAATATCTCTTAATCTTGATTTTGCTTCGGACATTAATTTTGAATGGAACGCACCACTCACATTTAATGGGATGATACGTTTTGCTCCCAAAGACTTTAATTCATTGGAAATTTTTTTAACGGATATATCTGGTCCAGAAATAACAATTTGTTGATCAGAATTAATATTAGCAACTTGTGTATCACTATTATTGCATACTTCAGAGATTATTTCTTTACTGAGACCCATTACGGCACTCATCTTTCCTTTGTTGCTAGTCTCGCATTTATGCATTGCCTCTGCACGCGTCTTAACAATTTCTAATCCATCTTCAAAACTGTATGTTCCATTTGCATATAATGCTGAAAATTCACCCAAACTATGTCCGGCAACTGCAACAGGGTTATATTTGCTGTCTTTTATAATATCAAATAGAATACATGAATGAATATAAATCGCTACTTGGGCATTAATTGTTTTTTTTAAAACAAGTTCATTATCATCAAACATAATTTCAGATATTTTATAACCCAGCAATGAATCAGCTAAATCGATTTTTGATTTTGCTATTGAAGAATTTCTATAGAGATTTATTCCCATACCAGGACGGTGTGAACCTTGTCCTGAAAAAATAAAACAACAATTCATTATTCTTGATCGACAGGTTTTCCTTTATAATAAAGAATTCCGTCATGGTAGTATGCATGATGAGGTAAATGTTCTTCACCTGTATTCTTACACTTAACAGTATGGACTAGTGAAGATTTATAATGAGTTCTTCTCTTTTTTGACCTCGTTTTTGATTGTCTCTTTTTTGGTAACATTTTTTTCCTTAATTAGCGCCAATATAAACAAATAAATGTTTGGATTAAAATAATTTTTATAATTCTATTTTATCAATCCAACAGTCGTATCCCAATTTTTCTTTAATGATATCTGCTATTTTAGAAGCATCTTTTTTCGAAGAGAAGTTTCCATAACGAATTCTATATCTTGCTTTTGGATTGGTATCATTTTTTTGAATAAATGCATCAAAACCAAGTTCATTAAGTTTTTTAACTACATCAATAGCTTCAGGAAAATTTTTTCTTGCAGCAACTTGTATGGTGAAATATATAGTATCATCTTTATTTATTATATTTGATTCTACATTTTGAGGTGTCTTATCTTTTTCTAAAGTAATATCAAGCCATGCATTGCTAGATTCTTGTGCATAGCATGTAGCTATAAGGAGCAGTAATGTAATGTATCTAGCCATTGAAGAAGAAGTTGATTTCTTTTATTGCGTTTTCATTGCTATCTGAACCATGCGTAGCATTCATAGATACATCCGTTCCATATTTATTTCTTATAGTTCCAGTTTCAGCTTTTTGTGAATCTGTTGTTCCCATGAGATTACGCCATTCTTCTACAGCATTTTCTTTCTCTAATATCATAACATGACATTCATGTGATGTCATAAACTCTACTAATTCATCAAAAAATGGTTTTTCTTTATGAATATCATAAAAAGAGCATGCCTGTTCATCTGTAAGCAACAATGTTTTTTCTTTTAGAATACTAAATCCATTATCTATAATATCTTTTTTAATATTTTCCATATTATCTTTTTTCATTGCGTCTGGTTTTATAATTGCTAGTGTTTGATTCATTTATTATCCTATTATTCTTTTCATAGTACTTCCAATTTCTGATACAGTATTCGAAATTGTGACCCCACATTCTTTCAATATGGCAATTTTTGCTTCAGCAGTTTCTGATCCCTCTGATATGATGGCACCTGCGTGACCCATTCTTTTCCCCTTTGGAGCAGTTTGACCAGCAATAAAGGAAACAACTGGTTTATTCATATTGTCTTTTATCCATCTTCCAGCTTCATTTTCCATATTACCACCTATTTCTCCAATCATAACAACTCCTTTTGTCTCATCATCTGCATCAAAGTGTTTTAGAATATCAATCATACTTGAACCAATCACTGGATCGCCCCCAATTCCTACTGCTGTTGTTAATCCAAGCCCTATATTAACAACTTGGTCAATAGCTTCATATGTTAATGTTCCAGATCGAGATAAAATTCCTACGGATCCTTTTTTACAAATAAAACCAGGAGTAATACCAATTTTTGATTCTTCTGCAGTAATAATGCCTGGACAATTTGGTCCTATTAATATACTAGAAGATTTGTTAATCATATTTTTTACCTTAACCATATCTCTAACAGGTATTCCTTCAGAAATACATACTATTAATTTGATATTTTGTTCGATGGCTTCAATTATTGCCTCTGCTGCAAATTTTGGAGGAACAAAAATAGTAGTGGCATGAATATCAAATTGCTTTTTTGCATCTCTAATTGAGTTAAAAACAGGTAATCGATTATTTGTAACTACTTGTCCTCCTTTTCCTGGAGTAACTCCACATAATACTTTTGCATTATAGTTAAGCATTTGTTCGGTATGAAAGAGACCTTCAGACCCAGTAATTCCTTGTACTAAAATGTTTGTATTCTTATCTAAAAGTATTGACATTACACTGCCTCCACTGCTTTTTTAGCAGCTTCGTTTATTGTTTCAGCACTAATTATATTAATACCAGAATCATCAAGTATTTTTTTAGCCAAATCAGCATTTGTTCCTTGAAGTCTCACGACAACGGAAGCATCCAAATCCAATTCTTTAACAGCCTGAATTACTCCATTTGCAACTCTATCACATCGTACAATTCCACCAAAGATATTAATTAAAATCGATTTTACATTACGATCAGATAAAATGATTTTAAATCCATTCTTAATAGTTTCTACATTAGCGGCACCACCAACATCTAAAAAATTTGCTGGTTCACCTCCATAATGTTTTATTATATCCATAGTTGCCATGGCTAGTCCGGCACCATTAACCATACATCCTACATTGCCATCAAGTTTAATATAATTTAGTCCATATTCAGATGCTTTCAGTTCCAGCGGATTTTCTTCTGATTTATCTCGATATGATGTTATTTCAGGATGTCTAAAAAGAGCATTAGAGTCGATATTTACTTTAGCATCAAGTGCAATAATATCATCATCTGTAGTAACAACAAGTGGATTAATTTCTAATAAAGAACAATCTGATTCATAATAACATCTATATAGTTTTCTAAAGATATCTTCAATTTGATTTTGATATTTTTCTAATGAAAGTTTTGAAATGATCTTATTAATTCCATTTAAAAGAGAATTTTCTGAGTCATTAATCCAAGCCTTAATAATTTTTTCTGGTGAATTCTTGGCAACTTCTTCAATATCAACACCACCTTCATCCGATACAATAAATACATCACAATTTTTTGAACGATCGAATGTGATAGCAAAGTAATACTCTTTTTTAATATCCAAAGCTTCAGTAATAAGTATTTTATTCACTTTTTTACCTTCAGGACCAGTTTGATGTGTAATGAGATTCATTCCTAAAATACTATTAGCTGCATTTTGAGCATCTTCATATGCTGCACAATATTTTACTCCTCCACCTTTGCCTCTTCCTCCAGCATGAACTTGTGCTTTAACGATTACTGCTTCAGTGTCAAAGTTTTCTTGAACTCTTTTGATAGTAGAATTGATATCTGCTTTATCATCTAGAGGGTAACCTCTTTGAATCGGAATATCAAATTTTTCTAAAATTTCTTTTGCTTGATATTCATGAATCTTCATGTTCGTCCATGAATGGGTATTGATATTTTACTGGAGGTTCAAACGTTTCTTTGATAGTTCTTGGTGAAGTCCATCTTAATAGATTTAGCATTGATCCAGCTTTGTCATTTGTACCAGATGCCCTGCTTCCTCCAAATGGTTGTTGACCAACAACTGCACCTGTTGGTTTGTCATTTATATAAAAATTACCAGCTGCAAATTTCAGTGTTGATTTTACCTCCTCAGCAATAGCTTTGTCTTCTGAGAAAACACATCCCGTTAATGCGTAAGGAGAAGTATTATCAATGAGATCTAATGTTTCTGACCAGTTATTATTGTCGTAAACATAAATTGTAAGCACTGGTCCAAAAATTTCCTCTTCTAAAGTTTTAAAGTGAGGATTGGTTGTTACAATAACAGTAGGTTGAATGAAATATCCTTTTGATTTATCATATGTACCTCCACATAAAATATCACAATCATCTGCATCATTAGCAAAATCAACATAAGAAGCAATCTTATCAAAAGCATTTTCATCGATTACAGCATTAACAAAGTTTTTTAAATCTTCAGGCGGTCCAACGTCAATGGTTGCAACTTCTCTGACTAATTTTTCTTTAATTTCATCCCATTGATTTTTAGGAAGATAAGCCCTAGACATTGCTGAACATTTTTGTCCTTGATATTCAAATGCTCCTCGAATCATTCCAGTTACTAAAGCATCAATATTGGCAGATTCATGTGCTATACAAAAATCTTTTCCACCTGTTTCTCCAACAAGCCTAGGGTAGTTTTTATAATTTTCTATATTATTAGATACTGTTTTCCATATTGTCCTAAATGTTTCTGTAGATCCGGTAAAATGAATACCAGCCAAGTCTTTATGATTTAAAACTTTGTTTCCAATTTCTGCTCCAGACCCTGGAAGAAAATTAATAACTCCATCAGGAAGTCCAGCTTCTTTATAAAGTTTCATAATGTAATAAGATGAATAAATAGCACTACTTGCTGGTTTCCATATTACTGTATTTCCAAGCAAAGCAGGTGCAGCGGCAAGATTTCCGCCAATACTAAAGAAATTAAATGGAGCTATTGCAAACACAAATCCTTCAAGAGGTCTAAACTCTAATGAATTATCCATTTCAGGAGGAGAGAATGGTTGAAAAACTCCATGCATTTTATGAGCATATTCTATGTTGAAATTTAAAAAATCAATTAATTCGCATGATGCATCAACTTCTGCTTGAAAAATACTTTTTCCAATATCTAACATTGCTGCTGCATTGATTTTATATCTGTAAGGTCCAGCTATTAAGTCTGCAACTTTTCTGAAAATTGATGCTCTATATTCTAGGGATGTAGTAGACCATGATTTCCAAGCTTCCATTGATGACTCAATAGTCATTTTTATTTCTTTCTCACCAGCTTGATGGCTTTGACCAAGGATATGATTATGGTCATGTGGTTTGACACATTTCTTTGTATTTCCTGTAAAGTATTCTTTTCCATGAATAATAACAGGAATCTCAACTTGTCTACTTGATTGTCGTTCTAATTCTTTTAATAGTTCTTCTCTATGCTTTGAACCTGGTTCAAAATCGAGTATTGGTTCATTAATTGCTTTAAAACTTTTGTCCATAATTTTTCCCTTTTTATTTGTAATCTTCTCCGAGAATTCCTTTTTCTTTTAAGGTTTTCGTGAGTTTTTCTACTTCAGTTTTCAATCCAATTACTAATCCAAGTGCTGCTATTCCCATCACGCTTAAACTAAGTGCAGTAACCGCTAATCCTTCCATAATTTCTCCTTTTGTTTTTAGGGCCTAATATTAGATAAAATATCCTTCATTTCAGAATAATTTTTTACTAAAACTAATT
>DTWI01000037.1 GCA_012963075.1 Fidelibacterota bacterium | reverse complement strand
GTATACTGCAAAAGATTCTGTTAATTGTAACTTTGAATTATTTTTAATATCAAGCAATTTCCAAAGCGTCAGTTTTTCACTATGATCAGGACATGCAGGATATCCTGGTGCAGGTCGAATGCCTCTATATTTTTCTTTCATTAATTCTTTATTGTTTAATTTTTCGTTTTTTGCATAACCCCATAATTTTTTTCTTACCATTTCATGCATTTTTTCTGCCAGGGCTTCAGCAATTCTATCACCAAGCACTTTCACCATTATACTTGTATAATCATCATTCTGTTTTGAAAAGTCTTTTCCAATTTTTTCGATATTAAAACCTGCTGTTACTGCAAAGCCTCCAATCCAGTCTTTCTTTGTTGAAGAGAGAGGAGCAATGAAATCAGATAAACAATAGTTTGGTTTGTTGCCCTTAGATACTTGTTGTCTTAGATGGTATAATGTATGTGTCTCATTAACAATAATATCATCTCCAGAGGAGTTTGCAGGGAAGAACCCAATTGTTGCTTTTGAATCAAACCATTTTTCTTCTACGATTTGATTTAAAAGTTTTTTTGCATCATCAAAAAGTTTTTTAGCCTCATTTTTTGTTTTCTCATTGTCTAAAATTTTTGGATAACTACTTTTAAAACCCCAAGCATTAAAAAATGGAGTCCAATCTATATAATCAATCAATTCTTCTACTAAAATATTATCAAAGAATTTTATTCCTTCAAAACTAGGTTTTATTGGGGTATAATTCTTCCAATCATAGTTAAATTTATTTTTCCTAGCATCTGAAAGACCAATAAGAGTACTTGATTTTCTATCCTTATAATTTTCACATAACACTTCATATTCTTGATTAATCTTATTTTTATATATCAATTGATTTTCACCCATTAAATTTCGTGATACAGATACACTCTTTGATGCATCATCTACATGTATAACACCGGCATCATATTCAGGATTAATTTTTATTGCTGTATGTTTTTTTGATGTAGTCGCACCTCCAATTAAAAGAGGAACTTTAAAATTTTGAGCCTTCATTTCTTTTGCAACATTAATCATTTCATCAAGGGATGGGGTGATTAATCCACTTAATCCAATCATATCAACTTTTTCTAATTTTGCCTTTTCAAGGATTAGATTTCCAGGAACCATTACTCCTAAATCAATTACTTCAAGTCCATTACATTCTAGTACAATTTTGACAATATTTTTCCCTATATCATGAACATCACCCTTGACAGTTGCTAATAGTATTTTCTTTGTTTTCCTTGTTTTTTTCTTATCAATAAATGGGGTCAAATTATTCACTGCTTTTTTCATCACTCTTGCACTTTTTACCACTTGAGGCAAAAACATTTTCCCTTGGCTAAAAAGATCACCCACAATATCCATTCCATCCATTAAAGGGCCTTCAATAACATCAATTGCATCTTTTAATTCTAAGCGTGCTTCTTCAACATCTTGATCAATATATTCGTCAATTCCTTCTACTAAAGCATATTCAATTTTTTTTTGAATAGAATATTTTCTCCATTCCTTCTCTTTAATTTTCTTTTTGTGGCTACTTGAAAATGACTGAGAAAATTTTAACAATGCTTCTGTAGCATCCACATTTTTATTTAAAATGATATCTGTGACCAATTTGCTGAGTTTTTTGTTGATTTGATCATAAACAATAATTTGTCCTGAATTCACAATTCCCATATCCATTCCTGCATTAATCGCATGATATAAGAAAATAGAATGCATTGCTTCTCTTACAGCATTATTCCCTCTAAATGCGAAGGATAGGTTACTGACCCCGCCACTGATATGAGATTTTGGGCATTCACTTTTAATCCTTTTACATGCTTCAATATAATTAACAGCAAATTGATTATGTTCTTCAATGCCAGTTCCTACAGCAAAAATATTTGGATCAAAAATAATATCTCGAGGATCCAATCCTACCTGATTAACCAAAATATCATAAGCACGTTTAGAAATATTAACTTTTTTATCTACAGTGTCCGCTTGTCCCTTTTCATCAAAAGCCATTACAATAACTGCTGCTCCAAATTTTTTAATTATTTTAGCTTGCTTGATAAATGCTCTTTCCCCTTCTTTCAAGCTAATAGAATTAACTATTGGTTTTCCTTGTACATTCTTTAAGCCTGTTTCTAATATATTCCATTTTGAGGAATCAATCATAATAGGAACCTTAGCAATATTTGGATCTGATGATATAAATCTCAAGAATGTTTCCATAGCTTGTTCTGAATCAAGCATTCCTTCATCCATATTAATATCAATAATTTGAGCACCATTGTCTATTTGTTCCTTAGCAACATGTAATGCTTTCTCATAGTTGTTGCTTAGAATTAGTTTTTTGAATACTGATGAACCTGTTATATTCGTACGTTCACCTATATTAACAAAATTCATGTTGTCTCTAAAAATAAATGGTTCTAATCCAGAAAATGATGTTTCATAGTCAATTTTAGGAATTTCTCTAGGAACCATATTTACAAGTTTCTTTTTGATTGTTTTAATATGTTCAGGTGTAGTTCCACAGCATCCTCCAACAATATTCAAATGGCCTTTGTCAGCTAATGAATAGATTTCATCTGCCATAAATGATGGGGAATCATCATACTCTCCCAATTCATTTGGTAATCCTGCATTTGGATATGCTGAAATGTAGGTATCCGCCATTCTTGATAATTCTTTGATATAATATTTCATATCTTTGATACCAAGAGCACAATTAATGCCAACACTTAATGGATTGCTATGTTTAATAGTATGCCAAAATGCTTCAAGAGTTTGTCCCGATAATGTTCTTCCACTCTTGTCAACGATTGTCACAGAAATCATAAGTGGGATTTCTACATTATGTTTTCTTAAATAATCATCAATTGCAATGATTGCTGCTTTAGAGTTTAAAGTATCAAAGATAGTTTCGACCATTAATAAATCAACGCCTCCTTGGACCAAACCATCGACTTGTTCATAATAAGCATCATATAATTCATCAAACGTAATATTTCTAAATGATAAATCTTCTACTTTGGGAGATAAAGATGCTGTTCTGTTTGTAGGACCGATGCTACCACATACAAACTTAATGTCTTTATTTTTTTTATTAAATTTTGTTACTGCTTTTTTAGCAATTTGTGCCGATTGAAAGTTGATATCAAATACATATTTCTCTAATCCATAATCAGACTGAGAAATGCTATTTGCATTAAAAGTATTAGTTTCAATAATATCTGCCCCTGCTTCTAAATATGCAGTATGAATATCTTCAATAATTTTTGGTTGTGTCATTGAAAGCAAATCATTATTTCCTTTAAGACTTGATTCGTAATTAGCAAACTTTTCCCCTCTATAATCCTCTTCTTGAAGATTATATTCTTGGATCATGGTACCCATGGCACCATCCAAAAACAATATTCTTTTTTTTAATATGTTTTCTATTTTTTTCATAAAAAAAACCAGCGCTAAGCTGGTTGTACTATTTCTCAACCTTTTTAGCACATTATTTATCGTCGGAGCAATACGGTTCAAATCCCGACATTTTAACCATTATAACCTATTTTTTTGAAATAATAAATGTTTTTTTTAATATAGAATTAAGATATATTATTCCCCGTATATGATTGGAAATTATCACCCTCTGCCTAAGACGTAAATGTCTACTGTTGATCAAATAATCTTATTGCATGATATTGACAGTAAATTATTTGAAATCAACAAGCTCCTAGGAGGCCTTCCAACACAAGTCGAAGAATTAATTCAGCAAGAAGAAACCCTTAAAAATTCTCTATCAGAAAAAGAAAATCTATTAAAAACAACTACCGTGGATATGCAAACCTCAGAAACTCTCATTGCGACTGCTGAAGAAAAAATCAATACACTCAAAGATAAGCTTACCGATGGTTCTATTAGTACGAATAAAGAATATGATGCCATGATGGATTCGATTGATTATGAAAAAAATCTTGTTAGCGAGAAAGAAACCGAACTTCTTATGTTAATGGAAACAAAAGATACCTTATCCAGTGGAATCGAAGAAGATAAAGCCAATCTCGAGACACTGATTGAGGATTTAAGTACCAAGAAAAAAGCATTAGAGTCAAAATTAGCAGAAGTATCAGAAGAAAAAAATGCATTAGATGTGGAACAGGCTAATATTGTTAAAGATTCTGTAAAGTTCTGACTTCCATTGTTTTCAAATATTGTTAGTTCTCCAGGCTCTTCACGACTAGATGT
>DTWI01000036.1 GCA_012963075.1 Fidelibacterota bacterium | reverse complement strand
TTAGCAAGGGAACAAAAGATGCACTATGCCGCGCTTGCTATGTCTACAGATTATGATTGTTGGAAAGAAGACGAAGAATCTGTTTCTTGGGAATTAATTGAAAAGACTATGAAAAAAAATGCTGCCAACGTATTAGCAATCTTTGTAAAAGCAATACCGAAATTGACGAATTGGAAAGATAGATGTTCTCCTTGAAAAGGGAATTGTAAAATCATAATGACAATCAAATCTAAAATAAGAACAGTGCTAGATTACCCTGTTAAGGGAATTGAATTTAGAGATATTTCGACATTAATTAGTGATCCTGAAGGATTACAGCTTGTCGTAAAAGGTTTACAAGAAAGATACGAGAGAAAAAATGAATTTGATATTATCGTAGGAATTGAAGCCAGAGGATTTATAGTCGGCTCAGCCTTAGCATACTCACTCAAAAAAGGATTTGTCATGATCAGAAAACCAGGGAAACTCCCAGGAAAAGTAATATCTCAAGAATATCAGTTGGAGTATGGTTCAGATAAGATGGAAATCCACGCTGATTCGTTTATTCCTGGAACAAAGGTACTGATTGTTGACGATCTTATAGCAACTGGCGGCACAGTAATGTCTGCTATTGCTCTAGTAGAAAAACTGGGTGGTGTGGTTACTGAAGCAGCATTTATTGTAGATTTACCAGATATTGGAGGAAGTAAGAAACTTCAAGATAAGGGTTATAATATGTTTTCTTTAACTGAGTTTGAAGGGGAGTAATTAGGAGTAATTAACTCAGTGATACCTTGCTTCTTTTTTTGGAGAGTTGATCTCATTTTTTGCCGTAGTCTATTTTTTTATAATTGATTTTTATTTCTTTGAATCCTTCAGCAAAAGCATCAACTACTTCTCCCTTAATTTCATTTCTTTTACAATTCAAATCCCTAACTTTTAAAGCTAATCTACCTACTTCCTTCAAGGGCATATCAACACCATTACGAATATCTTTCTCGGTATCCCATAATTGACCGTTGATTCCATATAATCGATCTATAAAGGATGCTATTTGATTAGATCTTTCAACATAATCTGGATTGTCTATCTCTCTTTTATACGTTCTTAATTCATCAGAAACATCCTCATTTGTACGTTCTGATTTTAACTTCGTTATAGTGTATCTATCTAAGATTTCTGATAGCGGCATCTTCATATTATCTTCTTCCAGCCATTTACTTTCCTGTGTTAATTAAAGACAAAATTCTTTCTGAAATAATTTTACCATTAGAGACGATGAAGTTTGGATTTAGATATTCCTCCTTTACATTGTATTTCATTGCATTTCCACTCGTAGCCACCACATGACCACCAGCGGAGCTAACAATAGCTTCTCCAGCCGCTGTATCCCATTCTGATGTTGGTCCAAATCTTGGGTAACAGTCTGCTTGGCCTGAAGCAATGTGGCAAAATTTAATTGAACTTCCTACCTTTATAATTTCGTAATCAATTATTTTTTCTAATAGATCATTCAGCATTTCACTGGGGTGTGATCTACTGGCCACTAGACGTATTGGGTTTTGATGATTTTCTGAAACGTATATACGTTCCACATTATTGTTTTCATTTGAATAAAAGGAGTGGTTACCTTTAGATCCCCAGTAGGTTTCACTGGTAACAGGGAGATGAATGACTCCAAATATAGGTGTGTTGTTTTCTATCAGAGCAATATTGACGGTAAACTCCCCATTTCTCTTGATGAACTCTTTCGTCCCATCCAACGGATCCACAAGCCAATATTTTGTCCAGTTTGCTCTTATTTTATAAGGTATATCACAGCTTTCTTCAGAGAGTATGGGTATCTCTGGGGTTAATATTTTCAGTCTTTCTGTGATGATATTGTGCGATAGATTGTCTGCTGCTGTAATGGGTGATAAATCTTTCTTGAGTTGGTAATCAAAATCAGAGTTGTAAATCTCAGTAATGCCTTCTCCGGCTAATTTTGCAATTTCAACAGTTGAACTAATTAAGTGTTCATTTAATATTTTTTTGTCGTGCATTATCGTTGTAATGAAACTAGTAACTTAATTAAAAAAACATGATCT
>DTWI01000035.1 GCA_012963075.1 Fidelibacterota bacterium | reverse complement strand
TCTATCTGATATCCGCATCTGTGTTGTTTGGTAAGGAGATTCCCCAATTATTGGATATATATACAACTGAAAAAGAAAATTCATATACACTTGTAATGGAATTCAATAATGCCAATTTCGAATATATTAAAACTGGAACTTTTGCTCCACCCAGTGTATCCCTGTTATTCAAAAATGTCAATTGGGAGCAGGGTAATTTCACTAAAAAGAGTGCTCAAAACCCCCTGTATCAATACGCTGTAAGCATTCCCCGAAACAATAATCAAAAAGAAATAAACAAAAGACTTCAAATAAAATTGGATTTTACTCGAGTTCCTGATTACCAAGTGAAAATAGAGCCTCCTAAAGGCAATAAAAAGAACCACAGGCTAATAATAACTTGGAAAAAGAATAAGACGAAAAAACCTCCTCGCCAATACTTAACACCAACTAACCGTCTGCCAGAATCTAGAGTTAGCTTGAATTTCCAGGCAGCTAAGTTGGTAAATGTGGTTCGTATGTTGACATCTCAGGATAATTTAAATCTAATTATGGGGGATGAGATTCAAGGTGAAGTCACTTTGAATCTTAATGATGTTTCTTTAGAAACTGCCCTGGATGCGATACTTCATGTAAATAATTATGAATGGTTCATGCAAGATAATATAATTGTAGTTCAACCCATGACCACAAAACAAGTCATGAGTGGGGAGTTGCTGACACGCATATTTCGACTTAACTATATCACAGGGACCATGGCTACCGAGGCAGTGCAAGAAGTACTGACTCCTCGGGGTAGGATAAAAGCTCTGTCATCTTCAGCATCACCAGAAACAGTTCCGGGAAATAAAGACATATTAATAGTTACTGATTCACCTACTAACTTTGCTCTCATTGAAGGAGTTATCAGGTCACTGGATGTTCAAACCGAACAAATCAATATTGCGGTAAAATTCATTGAAACCACCCTAAAACACGATGAAATCATTGGTATCAACTGGGATCTGCGTGAGAGCATGAGTATAATCAGGAGCGGGGATACGGACACAACCCAAACCTTTGATTTGGGCAACCTAATAATTGGGAACCAAACCTTAAATTTTGCTACTCTAAGTAGGCCAGTGGTTTCCGCAATGCTGGAAATATTGGCCAATGACGGTGATACCAAATTATTGCAGGAACCACAGGTAACCACCATGAATAATTCTCCAGCAAATATTGTAGTGGGCACCACAATCCCATTACTAGTACCTCAAGGGAAAGGTAGTGTATTTGGAACAAATCCCTATACCTACGAAGATCAGCATATTAATGTTTCGCTGAATGTATTACCACGGGTCAATGATCAAAAAATTATCAGTATGAAAATTGATGCGGTGGTTCAAGCTATTATTGGTTTTGTAGGATCAGATAAACGGCCCATGATCTCCACAAGATCTACGAGTACCAATGTAAGAGTAAATAATGGGGAAACATTACTTATTGGAGGGTTGATTTTTGATACAAACCAAAAAATTGCTTCTAAAGTGCCGATATTAGGAGATATACCATTGATTAAATGGTTGTTCAGTTACAGCAATAAAGATCGGGAACAACGGGAGCTATTGATCTTCATTACACCTACAGTGATCTCTAATGAGACATAGGAGCTAGCGCTAATGTATCATAGACAAAATTTAATTTCCCATAAGGATAAAATTTATTCACTCCGTAGAAAAGCATCACAGACCATCAGTATTACCCGGAATAAAAAAATGATAAAACACAGCTTATTTCTGGCAAATAGACTCAAGGGAATTCCATTAATAGCATTCTACTTAATAAGGTTCTCTTTTCAAATGCTACTTGTTTTTTGCATTTTTAATACAGCAATTCTTTTTGGCCAAAGAGATATTTTCTCTTTTGGGAGTAACAGACCTGTTGCAGATGCTGGCCCTGATATTAAAGCCCAATCAACGAGTTCCATTCAGCTAGATGCTTCTCGGTCGTTTATAAACGATGGATCTAAACTAAAGTTTGAATGGATTTTCGCTCCAGGTCTGGTATATAATAATGAGAAT
>DTWI01000034.1 GCA_012963075.1 Fidelibacterota bacterium | reverse complement strand
TTTTACTGTTTTTTTTGGAACACTATTGGTCTTTTTAGGTTCTGGGATAGAAAGGTCTTCCTGTGGAACATCTGACTGTAAGAATTTTTCAATATCAATACTTTTGTCAAATTGAAGGAATTTCATTAATGTCATTTCAAAGATCAATGTTTGGTCAGAAAAACGTTTAATAGATGCGTATAATTCTGATAAACTATTGGAAATACGCACCAAATCTTTTAAAGACCAATCGTATTTATTTTTTTTATAAAGTTTTTTTAGTTCCGGAGACAACCCCATTAAATCTAATCCATTTTTATAGTGCATCAGAGTCAAATTGTGCATATGATTAATTAACCCTTTGATTAAATCTTCAACAATATATCCTTTCTCTTTTACATGGCGGAGAGTGGTTATTAATTCTTCTCCATTCTTATCATGTAATGCCTTGGTAATATCAAAATAAACCTCTGTTGGAATCACCCCTAATAAATCAATAACTATCTCGTCTGTAATCTTTTTATCGCTAAACACCAGAATCTGATCCAAAAATCCTAAAGCATCTCTCATGCTGCCATCAGATTTTGATGCAATTAAATCCAATGAAGAATCATCAATTTTAACAGATTCCACTTTTAAAATATGTTTTAATCTTTCTTTAATTATTTCATTAGTAATTGGTAAAAAATCAAAGCGTTGGCAACGAGAAATAATAGTTTGTGGTACTTTATGAACATCTGTAGTAGCCATAACAAATTTGACATGTGGTGGTGGTTCTTCAAGTGTCTTTAAAAGTGCATTAAAAGCTTGTGTAGTTAACATATGTACTTCATCAATAATCACAACCTTAAACTTTCCTTCTAGGGGTACAAACTTAATATTTTCTTGTAATTCTCTTATTTCATCGATTCCTCGATTTGAGGCACCATCTATCTCAATAACGTCCATGGACCTTCCTTCAATAATCTGTTTAATAACATCCGATTCGATATCATATTTAATAGATGGTTTATCTGATCCATTTAAACACATTGCAAGCAATCTTGCTGCTGTAGTTTTACCAACACCTCTCGGTCCGGCAAACAAGAAAGCTTGTGCAATACGATTTTTCTCAAAGGCTTTGATTAAAGTTTTTGTAATATGGTCTTGCCCTACAACTTCTTCAAAGCGTTTTGGTCGCCATTTTAGCGCTAAAATCTGGTAATTTTTACTCAATTGAATCCTTTTACTTTCGACAATTTAACAAAAGTTTTAAATTTTATAATGATAAATAATAAAAGATTCAAATAAATTAAACAAACATAACAACAAGGTGGCAAATAATGCTCTATACAAATCCAGATAATGCATTTCTTTTTCCAAGTGAAGAAGCTATTGAAGAAGCTAGAAAGAATCATAATGATGGGAAACCTATCATACAAGTTAATCTTCTATCCTATCGTAAAGCCGCAAAATATGAAGATAAAAGTTTAAACACAATATCAGGGGAAGAAGCCTATAAAAAATATGCAAAAGTTGCTATGAAAGCAGTTACTAAAGTCGGTGGGAGATTCTTATGGTATTCCAAAGTACGATTAACAATGATTGGTCCGGATTTGCATGAATGGGATGATGTTGGAATTGTAATGTATCCTAATCTAGATAAGTTTGTCGAAATGATTAATTTCGACTGGTACAAAGAAGCTATACAACATCGTGAAGCAGGATTAAGAGATACTCGATTAATAACATGTTATGATATGCCACGATCTATGCGATTTCAGCTTTGGCTTGCAAGATGGTTTGGAAAATTTCTACTTAGATAGAAAAAAGGCGGCAATATTACCGCCTCACTTCTTATTCTCTTTTATTCTTCTTCTGTTTCTGGAATACTTTTAAGGCTATCTGCTTTTGTAGTACTAGCAGTTAATCCCATCGAAGCAGATTGTTCAAAATATTTTAATGCTGATTCGCTATCTCCCACCGTAAGATAATAATCTCCCATAGAATCATATGGATTTGCAAGACCTGGTGCCAACCTGATTTGCTCTTGAAGTACTTTACCAGCATTCTCTAAATCTCCTTTATCCATATAAGCATATCCTAACATGTTATATGCGGGAGTAAAATCAGGATCCATAGCAAGCAAAGCGTTCGCTCTTTCAATCACTGCATCAGCTCCAATAGCACTCATCGTAGCAAATACAGTTTCAAATGCCAACATGGAACTATCTGGATATTTTCTCACCATCTCTTCAACCAAATCATTAAAAACACTGGTACCATCTTTAACATCTGCAGCTAAAGCATTGATTAACAATCCTTCATCTTCAGATGCATTTAATGACATACTCACAGCAATATCTAAATCATCAGCGAGATCATCTGCATTTCCCAAAAAGAAACTAGTTCTAGCTCTCATTGCATAAGCTAATGCAAAATTTGGATCTGCTTCAATCGCTTGGGTAAATCGTGCGTGTGCTCTATCCCAATCAATATTATATAAATTCCACATAGCCATATCAAATGCATTTCTTGCATCTTCATTTTCTGTAGAATACGCTAAATGTTTTGCTTCTCCGCTATCAAGTTTTGCTTGTCTCATGGTTCTTGCAACATTTATTGGACCCCATTTATAATTAGGGTTTGTTCCTATGGCTCTTCTATAATGCGCTAATGCATTTTCAAAATCACCTTTCATTAAATAATATTCACCCATTGAATCTAGTGCATTTGCTAGGCCATCCTTGCCATTTTCTGTACGCATATATCTTCGTAAATGACCAGATGCTTTTTCAAATTCATCAGATCCTGGTTCTTCATTATTCATGTAAGTATAAGCAAGCAAGTTGGATAAGAATCCAGCAGATGGCATCGCATTGAATGCTTCCTCAAGCAATACCCTTGCTTCATCTAACTTATCATTGATCAGTAGACTTCTTGCTGCACCATTTGCTAGATATGGGTCATTTGGATATTTTTTATACAAACTCTCATAACTATCAAATCTGCCACCTTCTCCATTTATCCAATTAACTGCATCGCGTGCTAATTTTGTTTCAGGATGTTGTGTACTTGATAACTCTAATGCTTTCTCATACAATTCTCTTCGTTGCACTCTGTCAGTTTCAACATGTCCCTTGTTTAAATAACAGGATACACAATTTGGATCTTTTGCAATCCCTTCATCAAATTTGTCTCGTGCCAAATCCCACATCACATTATGTGCCAAATACAGACCAGCTTCAACTTCATCGCCAGCAGTACCTGTTTGTCTTGGTAGTTTTCCATCAGAAGCACCACAACTAACAAAAAACATTGCTAATAACACTACAATAGAAATAAAAGAATATTTTTTCATAGGTTCACCTTTCTCGTTTTTAATACCATCTATATTAAGGACAATTTTTTAGATAATGTATTAGATTTTCAAGCCAATTTTTTAAATATGCTTTTTGCGGCGATGAGGCGAATAACAAAACATAATATCAATGCAATCACAGCAATTTTCTGGGAAAGAACAACGTCTTCAATCGGAATAGATCCTTGATAAAAATCATTCAAATACATATCAACAGAATGTTTTGCAACTGGAAACACAGCTAAGAAATTTAGAATACCATAAAAGGTAGGGAATTTAGGATCAAACACAATGCCAATTCCGTTAAACATTAATGCTAACAACATAAATCTAAATGCATATTGTGCACTATAGGTATGGATTTTGATGCTTATATCGAAAGCATCAAACGGGATTGCAACCAAACCGAAACAAATACCAGCTAACACGCCAAATAATGTACCAATCTTGACAAATACAAATGTATTTTTTGTAGAATCGAATAGTTTTTTCTCCTCTAAAAAAAACAATGAACATCCTACCGCAACCGAAAGCATTGCTGCGATAAAGAAAAACATCGAAGGATTATTGAATTCCCCATTGTGAGCAGTAAAAGCTCCAAGCTCACTAATGAAATTTTTATAGAAAGAATATCCTACCGTTGTTGAATCGCTAACGGTTCCCCCTTTGAAGAAAAGAATGGACAATCCTAAAAATGGAATAAACAATAATTGTATTAGAAGGCTTCTTAAGTATGGATTATCTTTTGCAAACATTTTGATGGATAATTTATCTAAAAATTATATTTATTATAATGTATATTTATCTATGCTAAAAAAATCATTTATTCCTATTCTCTTTTTTATCTTTGTGATTGGTTGTTCTAAACAAGAAGAAAAAATACAGTTACCAGCTCGTGATTTTGACGAAAAAATTCAAATAGTGGATGAATTTCATGTTGAAGAAGGCATCTATCAAGTTGTAGATAATGTATATGTAGCCATTGGATATGCTTTAGCAAATTCTATCTTGATTGTTGGTGATGGAGGAAATATTATTATTGATACAACCGAAAGCCATGATACGGCACATAAAATTTTTGAAGAGTTTCAAAAAATATCTGATCAACCAATTAAAGCAATTTTTTATACCCATTCCCATCCAGATCACTGGAGAGGTGCCGAAGCGTTTTTTCAAGAAGGAACCAAAGTGTATGCGCATGAAACCTTTGAAAAAGGGTTTTATGACTCAATGAATTTATTACGACCTATTTTAACAAAAAGAGGAATGAAACAATTTGGATTTTTTCTTCCAGACGAGGTTCAACAATGGGGTCATGGACTAGGGCTTGCTTTTGGTTGGGACTTTATACAACCTCCGATTATGTATCCAACAAATCTACTTCAAGGAAAATTAAATACGGTTAACGTTGCTGGTATCACCTTAGAAGTAAGCCATACTCCCGGAGAAACAGATGATCAGATTATTCTATATTATCCCGATAAAGAAGTTGTGATTTCTGCTGATAATTATTACATGCGTTTTCCTAATTTATATACCATTCGTGGTACCTCCTATCGCGATACTTATAAATGGTATAAATCAGTTGATGAAATGCGTGCCTACAATCCAGAATACTTGATTAGCTGTCATGGCCCTTACTTATCAGGCAAAGAAGAGGTTCAAGAGCGATTAACCGTTTATAGGGATGCTATTCAGTATATCCATGATTATACAGTAAGAGGAGCAAATCAAGGCAAAACACCGGACGAATTGGTAGAAGAATTTGAATATCCTGCGTTCTTTAAAGACAGCTTTGATTTACAAGAAAAATATGGAAAAGTAAGTTGGAGTATTCGCAATGTATACAATGGATACATCGGATTTTTTGATGGTAAAGCAGTCAATCTTGAACCGTTATCTGCTAAACAACGTAATAAGAGATTGTTAAATGTTATTGGCTCTAAAGAAGCATTAATTCAATTAATCAAAGAAGCGAATGATGAAGGCGATTTTCAATGGGCAGCAGAACTATGTGAAATTGGTATTTCTAATTTTCCTAATGATAATACCATTAAAGAATTATATGGAAATACTCTAATAACTTTGGGAGGAAAAGAAACTAATCCTATCGCTCGAAATTGGTATCTCTCCGAAGCATATGAAATAATGGGGCTCATTACCCCTATACTAGGATATCAAGTATCAGAAGGACAAGTCGACAAAGTTCCAATTGAAATATTTTTTAGAGCTATGCCTCCAAGGCTTAATCCTAAAAAAACAGACGGAAAGTCTATGGCAGTTGGTTTTGTTATGTCTGATACAGGAAAAACATTTGGAATGATTCTAAGAAATAATATCATTGAGGTTACACATACTATCCCTAATAATCCTGTTGCAGTAGCCACAGTAAATACATTGACTTGGAAAAGAATTTCTGTTGGTCTTACCGATGCAAAAAAAACAATATTAAGTGGAGATTTAAGTATTGAAGGTAGCACATTGAAATTTGCGCAATTCTTTTCGATGTTTGATAAAAATTAGTAATCAATCAAGGTTCGAACTTCACCATATTTATCTGCTATTTTCTTTGATCCACCTAACTCTGGTAAATCTATTAAAGAAAGCGTATGGATAGTAGTTGCACCTAGTTCTTGGCACAAATCAGCGGTTGCAATGGCTGTACCGCCTGTAGCAATCAAATCATCAACAATTAAAATAATGTCCCCTTTGTGGACTGAATCAGCGTGGATATGAACACTATTCTTACCATATTCTAAGGTAAACGGCTTGCTTACGGTTCTTCGTGGCAATTTTCCAGGTTTACGTGCCAATATAAAAGGTTTTGATAATGCATAAGCAATTGGAGCTGCCCAAAAAAATCCTCTTGATTCAACTCCAACAATTTTATCAAATGACAAATCGGAAACTTTTTCTACCATAATATCTATAGTTGCTTTAAATGCTTCAGGATCTTCTAACAGAGTTGTAATATCCCTAAAAATAATTCCAGGAATTGGGTAGTCATGAACTATTGTAATCGTCTTTTTAATATCTTCTATATTCATAAATATTGGCGCTATAATAGGAAAAACAGATTAAACTTCAAAGCAATATCTATGTTCAAAGCAATATCTATGATGATGGTAATACGTAGAAGAATATCGATATAAAATGACTGAAACTTCCGAATAATACACAGGCATGCCATATGGCATGATTGTATGGAATCTTGTCATCCATGGCATAGAAAAATACCCCGATTGTATATGCCGCACCACCGCTAAATAACCATATCAAACCTTCGTAAGGTAATTTCGCTAATAATGAATTAATATAAAAAAGACATAAATACCCCATAAACAGATAAAACAAGGTGGAGATAACGTTATATCTTCCTGTTGTAAAAATTTTCCAGATTATTCCTATAAAGGCAATTGACCATATAATTCCAAACAACTTCCATCCTTCAGTCCCTTTAAGCGTTACAAGAGCATAAGGCGTATAGGAACCTGCAATTAATACATAGATTGCAGCCATATCTAATATTCTATAGCGATTACGTACAACAGGTTCTTGTGTGCCATGATACAAAGTTGAAGCAGTATACAATAATATTAGACTTAGGCCAAAAACAGTAAGGCTAAAAATATAAATTGGATTTCCACTCTCTAAAGCACGCAATAATAGAAACACAAACCCAATGATGCTTAGAATTAATCCAAAGCCATGGCTTAATATGTTAATCTTCTCTTCTTTGTCAGAGTAGAAATGTTGTCGAATCTTATTTTGTATTTTCAATTTGGTTTGGATTAAAACAATGTTTAATTCTTAATGTCATGTTTATCGCAAAGACCAGATAAAAAACTCCACAACATATGCCCAGTAGATAATGCAGCTTCTTCAGCAAGCACTTGTTCTTCCTTATTTAGTTGTAGCATTAGTTTTTCACTCTGTTCACGATGCAACACATCAGCATCTTTATGCACAACAAAATATTCTAACCCTTGATCTGTTGAAATATTATAATAATCAATCAGTCCTTTAATTTTGGTCTCAGCAATTTCAGGTACCTGGCGTTCATACGCATATAATGCACCAAGTCCTTCTGCATAAGAAGAACGCGATAAACGAAAGAAATTTTCAATCAAATCTGAAGTAAAATATTCCTGTTTTACTAGATCTAAACTGCTCTCATCTGCACCTGCTGCCAACGCAAACTGCTTCCAAAGCATTGGGTGATCTTTATTAAGGTTTTCTTCGTCACTTAAATTATCCAAAAGTAGTTTTCTTTTTTCGATATCTTCGCACATAGAATGTGTCGCACTAATGTATCGAGGGAATGCTTTAATATGTTGGTAATACTGTTCTGCGTAATCTTGTAGTATTTCTTGAGTTAATTCTCCTTGTTCCCATGCGACATAAAACGGATGATTTAATAGGTGAAGTTTGTCTAACCTATTATTTAGTTCGCTTAAATTCATTATGAAATCCCCTTTCTTTATTATCTTAATCTACAACTTCTTTAATTCTTCTTCAACCAACCAAATACGATCTTGGCCCCATATGGATAAAATATTGTTATTTTTGTGAAACAATTTAAAGGTAGGAGCTCCCCAACAATTCACTTTATACATATCCAATCGATTTTGTTCAAACCCCGCTTCCCAATCGGTTGTATCTAAATGTTTGAATCCTTCATCAGCATCCAACCCTAAATCGATTAATAATTGTCGTAAGAATATCTTTGATCCCACCTGAGTTCCTGTTGCAAAAATTGCTTCCATACACTTGTATAAGTAATCAAATCCTTTATCATGGGAATTCACATATGGAAATAACGAATAAATTCTTCGTAAAGGATACCCAATTGGGGTTTTAACTTTTCCAAAGGGAATTTCTAGTTTTTCAGCAACACGTGCAGAATCCGAAAGGATATAAAATCCTTTCCTTCGTGATATGTCCATTTTACGCATCAACATTGGCATAATAGGCCTTACTATGACGGGAATTCCGTAGGTTTTTCCTAACTCTTTGACGCGATTAAATGCCAAATAGGTATACGGACTATTTGCCGAGAAAAAGATTTCAAGTTTCACATCGGACAACTGGCGACTTGGATGAGTATTCAATGCTGGATTGACACGCAATGATGCACCTTTATTTGCTCCCAATGTTTCTAATCGTTCTAATAGAAAGTTAATGCGATCGATGCCCCAATAATTTTCTCCTCCGTAGTGGAAGATTGCGCCTAAATAATGGCCACATTTATCGCGTTTTTGGTTGCCTTGTTTTACAGTATCTTTAATGATTGTGTCAGACGAGGTATTTCCTGAAAATTGTCCTTTCCAAAATTCCAAACTTATACTAGGAAGCTGCTGGATTAATTCCTCTTGATTTAAGCTACATAAATGGCTCAAAAAACGATTTTTTTCCTCTGGAGAAGGAATATGTGTGTTGGAAAAGTCAATTCCGTAATATGGAGCGATTTTTTGCACATCACTAAACACATATTTCCGATACATTTCAGGTTCTGGAAGTGCATCATACCCTTCTTCTCCCACCAAATGAATTTCTAATTTAACAGCATACGAAGCTTGTATTTGATGGAGAAATTGTGCCGCCAAGGTTGAATACGGATCATTGGATTGAAAGAAAAACAACACTCTATGAGGTTCCACCCGTTGTTTTCTTCGTAATTCAAATTCTTTTCTTTTTTTATCTCGCAGACTAAGATCGGCAAACCGAGTCATCAAAGAAGATCGGATTGCCCTAAGAATCGATTCAGAAGGAATGCGTTTTACTAAATCTTCTAATTTCATATCATCTAAAATTTACACATAAAAAAAAGGACTACCGC
>DTWI01000033.1 GCA_012963075.1 Fidelibacterota bacterium | reverse complement strand
TGAAACAGATGAGCTAAAATTCCAAAAATGAATGTTGAGATTGTTGTACCATACCAACCAAAATCACTCCAGAAATTTCCCAGGTAATTCGCATTAGCAAAGCCTGTAGTTTCAGGCATATTCCACCATAACTTTGCGACATAATTTGATACAGAAAATGACCCTTCAGGATGTATCCACGAAAATATTTGCGTTGATCTACCCATAAGAAAATCGTGCTTTTCAGGAAAATATTGAAAGTAATAAAAAAGGACTTCAGCAGGCGTAACTATTAAGCGATTAATATATGACCATAGGATGACATCAAACACATCTTCCCGATCAAAAAATATAAAATATGAGATAAGAATTGGGCCTGCTAATGTTATGATTATAAGTGCAATAATGAGACTTGGCTTTACTCTTTCTCTTTTTAGGAATATAAATGCAGCAATAGAAAGGAAAAGTGATGCTATAGGTGATTTTTCCAGAGTAATGGTGTTTACTATTAAACCAAAGATAAAAAATAATATAAAGAGAATTTTAAATTTCTGTTTGCGATGCATTGAAGTAAGGAATAATGAACCAACAATACCAAAAGGTATAAATAATGAACGCAGCCAAAAGAACATATAACGCTCAATCTTTGTCATTGATAATGCTTTTAATGCTTCTTCTCTCATAAAAAAGAATTTGGAGCTATCACCAGGATTTTTTATCAATTCAATTAGGGGTATTTCATTGACCCGTAAGAGGTAACCACAAAATATTAGGAAAGAAACGGAAAACAAAATCACAATTACTTCATAAAAATATGCGTCATGTTTATTCGTTATTACTTCACTTTTTAATAGCGACCAACTTTTATCAATATTGATTTTTCTATAAAATTTTCCTATAAATAATCCTGCAGGAAAAAGAAAATAAAATAAAAGTATGGAATAGAAATAAGGAACTTCATTCGGATGATCCTTGATCATTAAGATATAGATGGATGGAATTGCTATAAATATTGTGAAAGTTGTAATAATTGTTGATGGAATAGATGCAATACGAATTCCTGAAAAACCATAAATCAAACGATTTTTATATGTCAACATTATATATACAATGATAGCGATACATAATAAAGATGATTCCAAAAGCCATTCCTCTGGCATCCAAAAAAGAACGGCAATAAAAAAAAGGGGGATAATAAAAATTAATGAACGATCAATGTTCCAGTCATTCTGCCGGATTTCGACATTCAATGTATTTTCCATGAATGGTAAATATTTTTATTTGCTAGTGGATGTAGTTGATAATTGCCACCTAATCCGGAAATATACAAAATACATTGAAAAAATAGTTGCAAGAATAAAGCCGATGATAACAATCCTTGAACGAACGGGCTTGTATTTCAAATCGGGTAATACGGCATAATCCAAAACTTGCACTGTTGGTGTATCCCTTGCTTCCTGAATTTTTGCTTCTTCATACTGTTGTGTTAAAAAAGTATAAAGGGTATTTTGTACCTCAACATCGCGCATGTGACGTCCCAATTCAAGACCTAAATCAGGGACTTCAGAAAATCCAGGAATCATTGTTATTTCTTTTTTACCATAATTCAATTCTTCTAACTGTTTATTTAATCCAGTCATTTCAGTTTCCAACAAAATAATTTCAGTTTCCAATAATATGATTTCAGGATGATGTTTGGGAAGTGTTTCTTCCAAAATACTTAATTTGACTTTACCGACTGATATTTTGACTTCGCTGATTGATATTTGAGAAACTAATTCTGTAGCAACCTGAATGACAGCTGTAGTCTGTTCCGTAAGAGCAACAGTATTGTTCTCCTTCTGAAAAGCTTTAAGCCTTTCTTCAGCCCTTGCGAGATCTTCTATATTTTGATAGTAGCGATTTTCGATAAATCCGCGGTGTTGCGATGCTTTTTCAGATTTCAATTTTTTATTTACTTCATCCAGTTTAGCCACAAAATAATTTGTTATATCCCTTGATAATGCTTTGCAATATTCCTCATCTTTTTCAAAATGTAGCCAACCTGTTTTAATATCTGCAGTAACTCTAATTGTACCCTCTTCATCAATTTCAAAATTTGTGACTTCTTCTAATTCTTCTCGTGCTTTTTCATAATTTTTAACATTATAGAACTCTACAAGGTTGAATTTTTCAATAACACTCTGCATAATTGTACGGCTTTTCAGAATTGCAATAAATATATTCGTATTAGAGCTTCTAGAGGACATAATATTTTGAAATGAAAAAAGATTTGGATTATTTACCAATAGACCGCTATCAAAACTCGAAGACGGGGGCATGATCAAAGCAGTTGTTCGATAAGTTTTTGGTAGAATAAAAGCAAGAATTACTGATAAAATACTAACGACAATAACATTTCGAATTATTTCTTTTCTTGCAGACCAAATTATCTGACCAATACGAAAAAGATCAATATCCTCGAATTCTGTATCGATAATAGGGAGGTTAGTTCCTTGAGGGCTTGGAAGTACACCGTATTTTCTTAAATCGCCTATGCGGTTGCGCAGTGTTTTTTCAGTTAAGCCATGTTCTTCCGCTAGCACTTTCCGTTTTACAGGATCATCAATGACATCCGGATATTCTTTTATCAGGTCCAGAATTTTTTGTTCGTGGGGTGTTAATTTAATCATTATCCGCCTGTTGCTGCTTTATAGGTTAGAATAAGTGTTGCAATTGCAGTTGCAGTTTGAAGAATACTTATACTGCCAAACAACCTGCTGCGAAAACTTTCAGGAACTACTATCACATCACCTGGCTCGACAAATTCATCATATGCACCATGTAGTTCAGAACCATCAGCTCTATAAATAATTGTATTATTTTCACTACCTATATTCAACGCTCCTCCTACCATTGCAATATAATCACTTGCTTTATAACCTGGCACATAAGAAAAACCTCTTGGACGTCGAACAAATCCATGAACAATAATCTGACTCGTTTTATATTCTGTAAAATTTGATTCTTCTGTTTTCATGGATTCAACGAAAGGGACAATAATCTTATCACCCTCCATCAACGTTGGATTTTGCGATAAGTCGCCATTTAGTAAAAATAATTTCAATAATAATTTTTGCCTTTTTCCGTTCCGCTCCAGATAAACGATTTCATTACTACCGTATTTTTGAACACCTTTTGTCTTGTTAATTGCATCCTTTACTCTACTTACAGAGGTCATTACTACATAGCCGGGATATTCAACAGCCCCTATCACTTGTACTTTGAATGAACGGATCGAAGCAAAGCGCACAGTTGTTTGAATTTTTTTATAGGATTTTTTTGAGGCGGCTGAAATGATTTCATCTTTTACCTGCTGATAAGTTTTTCCGTTAGTTGAAAATTGACCGATTGAAGGCAGAGTCAATTCACCTGCAGGCCCTATAATCTCATAATATTCAACTGTTTCAGCATTGAAAAGATCAAATTCCTGACCTGGAAGTAGTTTATTTTCTAAGGATGTAACAACTATGTGTAATTGATCTCCAGGGCCTAATAAATATTTATTTGGATCAATCTCACCTTCCAAAGGAATTGCAGGATTAGACATATCTCTATATACAGGTTGATAACTGCCCATACTTGGTCTTAATGACTCCAAATTTTCTGATTGAGCAGATAATATTATTATTGAAATAATTGATAGGAATGATTTTATTGTATTATTCATGTTTAACTATAAAACTCCTAATCTTTCCTGTTGATAGGTATTGTTTTGAATTTCCTGCCACCAGGTTTTGTTATCT
>DTWI01000032.1 GCA_012963075.1 Fidelibacterota bacterium | reverse complement strand
TACATATCATACAGATGAATCCTGGGAGTCAGAATTGACTGAATTTTTTTCTGCAATTAAGTCAAATAGAGAAGTAAAGTTAGGCAACTCATCCGATGCGTTGAAACTTATGAAAATAATTGACAAAATTTACTCGTTTAAGAAAAAGGAGAAATAAAATTGGATGAGTTAAAGTTTATGAAGGAATATTTAAAAAGGTATAGAAGCTCACTTTTTAAAACAGATGTTTCTGATCAGATGATCAGGATGAAAGAAATGCTGCTGGAAGTAAAAAAGAATGGTAAAAAGGTTATCATAGCTGGTAATGGTGGTAGTGCTGCCATGGCCAGTCATGTAGCGGTAGACTTTACCAAGCAGGGGGGAATTCGCACCGTAAATTTTAACGATGCGGACCTGATCACCTGTTTTGCTAACGATTACGGTTATGAGCTCTGGGTGGCCAAGGCATTGGAATTTTATGGTGATGAAGGTGATGTTGTGATACTTATCAGTTCCAGCGGCAGTTCAAATAATATCGTCAATGCAGCCAAAACCGCCAATCAACTGGGTATGCCGGTAATTACATTTACCGGTTTTGAACCGGGTAATCCACTGAAAAAAGAAGGTCAACTTAATTTCTGGGTAGATAGTAGAGCCTATAATGTTATTGAAAACACCCACCAGATTTGGATGTTGATGGCTTGTGATATGATAATTGGAAAAGCGGAGTATTCAGCTTAACAAATCTAATTATTAATTGAGGTTTATTTTCAACAAGAAAATTCTTTAGTTATTATATAATCAGGGTAAAGTTCTAGTTTGGCCACCTAATGTTAATAAACCATAATCATTAAAAGATAATCCAAACTAAATAATTTTAAAGTATGCATAAATTTCTTTTTTTCCCGCATGTACCATATCATGTAACTACATTTTTTTCAGTAATAAATGAATTAAATAGTTGTGATGTAAGTATTGTTTATGCTGATCATTTAAAACATTATGGTTCAAAAAAAATAAAGGAATCTATCATCAAGAAAATGGCTGATGAAAAAAATATTAGAGCTATCCCTTATACACCTCAGTTACTTTGGAAAGAAAAGCCAGATGTATTGGTAGTTATGAACGACTGGGGCGGGTGGCCTAAAAGGGCAGTAGAAGATGCAAAAAAAATGCGCATATTGACGGTAGGACACATGGAGGGGCCAGAAGATTATTATGATACTCATTTGGATGATGGTTACCCTGGGAAAAAACGTCCTCTATATAAAAAAGTTGATTATGTTTTTTTGTTAGGTAAATATGATGAGCAGTATTACAAAAATCTAAAAACTATTTTGATTGGATCTCCACGTTTTGATAATTTTTTTAATTACTCAATTAATAGATCAAAATCAAAGGAAAAGCTGGTGGGAATAAATTGTAACTTTTCATATGGTCTGTATGCTGATGTGGCTAACCGTTGGATTGATGATGTTATTTCTGTAGTCAAATCAAAGTATTTTAATTATCAGATTAGTCAGCATATCGGTGATGATACAAATTTGAAAGGTTTAAATGTATATACCGGTAGTTTATATGAACTTATAGAAGAATCAAC
>DTWI01000031.1 GCA_012963075.1 Fidelibacterota bacterium | reverse complement strand
TGGATGAATATTCAACAATTAAAAAATATCTCCATCATGAAAAACTTTTTTCAGAAGATTTTGATATTATTAATGAAGATGTTATTGTTCAGATTAAAGGCGCTAAGGATGAGGAAGCATTTTTTTCTAACAATGTTATTGTTTCCATAAATACAGAGATAGATGATGATCTAAAAACAGAAGGATTGGTGAGAGAAGTTATTAGACATATCCAAATCATGAGAAAAGAAGCAAACTTTGATGTTGATGACAGAATTATACTATCTAATAATTTCTCCAATGATATAGCCAGCGCTATTGAAAAACATAAACAATATTTTATGAATGAAATATTATGTACAGATATTGTGGACAAATTGGAAAATAGTGACTATAATTCGATCTTTAGTTATGAAAAGAACGATTTTAGTATTTTTATAAAAAAACAAAAGAATAAATAAATTGAAAAAAAATAAATATTCAAAAACTAAACTTAAAATGTTTAGAAAAAATATTCTTCTAAAAATAGAAGAAATTAATGATAACATTAAGGGTATACGTTCAACTACCTCAAATGATTCTTCAATATTTTCAGAGGATGTTTTAAAAGATCACAATGAAGGCACAGAAACTCATGAGGTAGAAAAAAGTTTTTTGTTAATATCTCGTGAATCTGATTATGTAACAAATCTACAAAAAGCACTTCATAGAGTTGATAATGGTACTTATGGTATCTGTCAAATTTATCAAGATGATCCAGAAAAATGTGAATGTCCTGATTCACCCTTAATCCCTGAAGAAAGATTAGTAGAAGTTCCGAATGCTACTAAAGGCGTTTTTTGTAAAGAGAAAAAGAAACTGAATTTATTATGAACTTTTTCTTAATCTGCTTCATCGTATTGATTGATCAGATTTCAAAAATACTTATTCATGCTAAGATAAATTTATATGAATCAATACAGATTATACCTCATTTATTAGATTTTACATATATCCGAAATGAAGGAATTGCTTTTGGTATTAATTTTGCGGGTTCAAAAGTTATTTTTATTGTATTTCCTATACTAATTACGTTCTATTTATTTTCATTATTAAAAGATAAAGAGTTTGATAAACCTTTTTATCAAATTTCTCTATTATTGATAATTGGTGGAGCTATAGGAAATATAATTGATAGAATTTTTAGGGGATATGTAATTGATTTTATTGATTTCCATATTAATAACGTACATTGGTATGTATTCAATCTAGCAGATTCATCAGTAACAATAGGATTGTTATTCTTGCTTTATAGTTCTATAATGATTCAAAGGCAATGATTTGTGAAAATAACAGTTTCTTCTTCAGATGAACTTATTAGGTTAGATCTCTTTCTTTCTCAGAGATTAGTACAGTTTTCTCGAACTAATATTCAAAAAATGATTTTTAATCAATCAATTAAAGTAAATGGTGAATGGATTAAAAAAAATTCAGTGCTCAATTATGGAGATATCATAGAGATTGATTTGACTAATAAAAAGAATCTAGAAGAAACGTTATTAGAAAAATGGAAATACCCATTAGATGTTTTGTATAAAGATAAAGATTTTGCAATTATTAATAAACCACGTGGTGTTATTGTTCACCCTGCTAAAGGAAATTATAGTAAAACTCTTGTTAATATTATTTTAGATACATTTGAACAAGATTTTGAAAGTTCTGTTGATTCTTTACGACCAGGAATTGTCCATAGATTGGATAAAGATACTACTGGAGTGATGATTATACCGTTCAGTGAATATTCTCATTGGAAAATTGCTGAACAATTCCAAAATAGAACAATACAAAAAGAATATATAGCTATTACATGTGGTTTATGGGACAAGAATGAAGGTATCATAGATAATTTTCTTAATCGTAATAAAAAAAATCCGATGAAATTTGAAGTATCAAATACCGGAAAGAATGCATTATCTGAATTTAAGCTAGTAAAAGCTGGAAGATATTTGTCAGCGGTGAAATTTTTTCCTAAAACAGGAAGAACTCACCAAATTAGAGTACATTGTAAAGGATTTGGATACCCAATATTTGGAGATGATTTATATAATGGTGGAATTCAAAAATTTAAAGAATATGCTAAGGATATTCAATTGCAACTAAACAATTATTACTCTATGATTGAAGGATTCTGTCTACATGCTTACTCAATTGAGTTTAATCATCCTTCAACGAATAAAAGAGTACAGTTTAAGATTGATCCAGATAAAAACTTTCAAACTATATATCATGACATATTAGATGAAAAAATTTGAGAATAGTAAAAATGAATTTCTATCATTTTTAGAACTTGATAGAGGTTATTCGGTTCAGACTATTAGTGCTTATAGAAGAGATATAGAATTATATCAGAATTTTGTCCAGGAAAACAAATTAAATTATTTGAAGACAAAAAAAGAAATTATCTTTGATTTTCAATCAAGTTTACAAGATGCGGTTGGTCCAAGGTCATTTGCTAGGATTTTATCAGCGCTCAGAACATTTTATAAATTTCTGCATATGGAAAATTTGATTAATGATATAGTTTTTAACGAAATAAAATTATATCCTTCTCCCAAATACAAAAAAAGTATCCCAACTTTTTTATCCAAAAATCAAATTGAAGAAATTATTAAAAAAATTGACTCAAATACGAAAGAAAATGATTCTATAAAAGCAAGAAATAAAGCTCTAATAATGCTTTTTTTTACTTCAGGATTACGACTTAATGAACTTAATTCAATAAAAATACGAGATATTGATTTTTCCAATAATAGTTTAAAAGTTGTTGGGAAGGGAAATAAGCAAAGAATGGCTATTTTTGATAATTATACTAAGGATTTGATTATACAATATCTAACATACTTCAAAAAATATCCTTTGGTAAAAAAAGCATATGATGATAAGTTATTTGTTCATAAAAATAATAAGGCCTTATCGAGATATAATATCCAATACATCGTAATGAAAAATTTGAAGAAATTAACTTTAAATACATATGGTCCTCACGCTTTAAGACACTCATTTGCAACGCATTTATTAAACAATGGCGTTGGATTGAATGCTATTAAATCTTTACTTGGACATGAAAGCCTATCTTCAACACAAATTTATACTCATGTTGGTGTTAGTAAACTGAAAGAAGCAATTAAAAAGTCACATCCAAGAGGCGAAAAATAATGCTGAGTCATCTTAACATTAAAAATGCTAATTATATTAGAAATGCTTCTGTTGATATATTAATCGATAATGCAGTGAAATTAAATGAAGGAGTTATTGGTCATAATGGTGCATTGATGGTGGATACTGGAGAATTTTCTGGAAGAATTCCAAAAGATAAATTTATTGTTGAAGAAGATTTTTCATCCAATAATATATGGTGGGGAGATATAAATCAGCCAATTTCAGAAAAGAATTTTAATCATTTATATAATAAAGTAATTGAGACATACAATAACTTAGATAAAGATTTTTATGTCTTTGATGGGTTTGCAGGGGACGATAAAAAGAATAGCATCAATGTTAGAATGCTAACAAAGAAAGCATGGCAATCATTGTTCGTGAATAATATTTTTATTAGACCAGAACAATCAGATTTAGAAAATTTTACGCCTGATTTTACTATTATTAATGCATTTGATGTCAAAGAAAAAGATTGGAAAGAGTTTGGACTCAATTCAGAGAATTTTATTGTATTCAACCTGAAAAGAAAAATAGCAATTATAGGTGGTACAGAATATGCTGGTGAAATGAAAAAAGGGATTTTTTCTATTATGCACTATTATTTACCGCTTAAAAATGTTTTGTCTATGCATTGTTCTGCAAATGTTTCAAAAGATTTGAGTGAATCAGCATTATTTTTTGGTTTGTCTGGTACAGGGAAAACAACCTTAAGTACAAATGCAGATCGTTCATTAATTGGTGATGACGAACATGGGTGGTCTGATGATGGAATTTTTAATTTCGAGGGAGGTTGTTATGCAAAGGCAATCAACTTAAATAAAGAAAAAGAACCAGAAATTTACAACGCTATTAGACATGGATCATTGTTAGAAAATGTTGTGTATGATTTAGAAACAAAAGAAGTTGATTTTGACGATAATTCTAAGAGTGAAAATTCGAGAATTTGTTATCCAATTAACTTTGTAGAAAATTCTCTAGGATCAAAAGGCCTACCAAGTGCAGGACCGCATCCAAATGCAGTAATATTTCTTACGTGTGATGCCTATGGTATTATGCCACCAGTTGGAAAACTGGATTTGAATCAAGCTATGTATCATTTTATTAGTGGGTATACCGCAAAAATGGGTGGTACAGAAATAGGCGTTGTAGACCCTGTTGCAGCATTTTCTTCGTGTTATGGAGGACCATTTTTAACTTTACATCCTTTGGTGTATGCAAAATTACTTAAAGAAAAATTAGAGAAACATCAAGCAGACGTCTTTCTAGTTAATACTGGATGGAGTGGTTCAAGTGCAACTTTAGGATCTAAGAGAATTGATTTAAAACTTACAAAACACATTATTAGCTTAATTTTGAACAAAAATTTGAATTTTTCTCATTCAGTTAGAGATGAATTTTTCAACATCGAAATCCCTACTAATGTCGATGGTATAGAAAATCAATTTTTAGTTCCAAATCAAGGGTGGAATAATCTTGAAAAATATTATGAAACTGGTAATATGCTTGTAGATTTATTTAATAAGAATTTTTCTAAGTTTGATATTTCAGATTCTGGAATCCTCAGTTCTTCACCAAAAAAAGTTTAATAATGGTTATTCTTAGTAAGGAACAAATCAATAAATTGGTTACTATGAACGAAGCCATTGTAGCAATGAAAACTGCTTTCGTTCAATTAAGCAACAAAGAAGCAATAATCCCGGAACGATTGAGCACAGATATTTCAGGTAACAATGTCACATCATTAGTGATGCCGGCTTATTCGTTGGATAGTCCATATTATATAGTAAAAATACTAAGAAGAAAAAGCTCATAACCTAATTGGGTAGTTTTTGAGCTTAATCAGGGTTATTTTACCCATTTCTGTCAAAGTAATTTCAACATTTTCTTAACAGGTAACTATGGCAACATACACACAACTGAATGAACAAGACATCCACTCGCTGGCTGACAACTATGATTTGAGAGTCGTCAAATTTTCACTGCTTGATGGTGGTCTCGGTAATTCCAGCTACATATTGAAGACTCAACAAGCCAGTTATGTATTAACAGTTTGTGATAACAAAAAATTAGACGAAATGTTTAAAATAGGCCAGTTGTTGTTGTTACTTGAAGCTCACAACATGCCTTCCACTCGCCTGATATCACCGGTAAACAGCGAGATTCTGACCACCTTTGCTACCATTGATGGGGTGAAACCAGTAATACTCAAAGATTACATTGAAGGTAAGGTTGTTAAGCAATTGGATGAAACTATGCTATCTGAAGTCGGCAGACAAGCAGCTCGATTGAATCAGATACCTCCACCGGATTATTTGCCGACCAATCATCCTTATGGACGCCAATTTTTTTCAAGGGTTATAGGTTTGAATAT
>DTWI01000030.1 GCA_012963075.1 Fidelibacterota bacterium | reverse complement strand
TTATGTTGGTTCTGGGCACCCATAAACATGACCGCACTTGCTATAAGACAAGCACCTGTAATAAATCCGATTATGTATTGTTTCATTTTGTCCTCCTAAATAGAATCGGTTAAAATTACCCTAAAACCAATTTATATACAATCAGTGAACTATAAGTAATATTTTCTTCAATTTACCCCCCCCCACTTTTTTCCAAAGAGGTGGATAAAAAAACCCCGCTATTTGGCGGGGTTTGATTAATAATTATTTTTTTCATATTTTCCTCCTAAAGTCCAAGAAATTATAAATAAGTCACAGAATTAAAAAAAATATTATGCAACCATTACTTATTCCAGACAGCTGTTATATCCTGATGGAGTTTTATAGACAGATACTGGTTTCTGTCATCCTTATTCTTTATATTTTTTGATCGTGATCTTATTTCTAAATAAGAATTTTCTAAGTATTCCTTTGCGGATTTTTTATCCCCTGTTAATTCATGAACTTGATACATATTCCAGTTTAATGAAATTATATCCTTGCTTTTTGGATCAAAGTCTGTATTTATTTCATCAAATTTTTTTACATAATTCTGTGTTCTTTCATCTTGGCCGTTTTTTACTGACATGATAGCTAACCAGGCTAAAGTTGATAGCCTCTTTTCATAGAAATCGGGACCAAGTTCCTGAAAAATACTGTCTGCTTTATTCAAATAATAGCCTGCACTGTCATATTTGGTAAGGCTGAAATATGCCCTGCCAATTGCCTCATATCTTTCAGATATATGAACAATATCATTAAATGAATTAGAAATAGTTAATGCTCTTTTAAAATTGGCAAGCGCACCCTGATAGTTTGTGTTCCATGTCTGAGCTTTACCAAGATTCAACAGCGTTGAGTTTAATCCTTTCTTATCATTCAATTTTTCTTTTAATGATATACTTTTATTGAAATAATCTATGGAACTGGTAAAATCTCCCATATCATAATAAACCTGGCCCATATTGTTCAGTGTTTTTCCATAATTCCTTGTGTCTCCAAGCTCTTCCTTAATCAACAGGCTTTCATTGTAATAATCAATAGCTTTTGAATAGTCATAGTCCTTCCAATACCAGATCCCTATATTATTGACATATTTAGATATTTTCAGTTTATCGTCAAATCCTTTGGCCATGTTAAAGGCTTGGAGCCAATACTCTAAGGCTTCGTCCAGACGTTTTAATCTATAATATAGTATGGCAATACTGTTCATTGTTTTTGCCATGTTGCTTTTGTCGTTCATGACCGTAAAAATAGACAATGCTTCATTGAATTTTTCCAATGAGGGGTCATACAGTCGTTGTTTCCTGAAAAGTTGTCCCTGTTTTCGCAAGGATTCAGCTATATTGGTGTTATCTTCCAACTGTTTACTTTTATTCAGTGACTGCTCATACAGTTTGCCTGCTTCTTCGTATTCTCCATTCTCATAGTACATCAGTCCGAGCCTGAGCTGAGCAGCTACTAAATTATCATCAAGGGCAATAGCATCCTTCATCAGGCCCATTGCTTTTTTATCTTTTTCGTAATCATCACTCCGGGCATATTGATCTTTAGCTTTTAGGTAAAGTTGATAGGCTTCAGGGTCATACTCAATTTTAGCTATACCACCGGTAGCGGTAAGGTTCAATCCGCTGATAATGTTATCAACCAATACGCTGACAATGGATTGAAGACCGTTACTTTGAATAAACCATTTGTTGATAAATTTATCCGTTCCTGTATTTGCTTCAATCAATTTGCACCGCAGATTAAATCCGTCGCCATATCTTTGAAGACTGCTTTTAAAAATATATTCAACATCTAAGCGTTTTCCAATCTCCGCTATTTCAAGATCGGTATTTTTCAGTTTTTTTACAGCTGCAGGCTCAGATACTTTTAATTGTCCCGGCAAGACACTTGAGAGGTCGAAGATCAGGTCTTCGGTAATGGTCTCTAAATATTGGTCTTCTTCATTTCCCCTGATCTCCATATACATGACAGCCACAGAGGCTATTGTTGGCTTCTTTGGTATTAAAAAATATGTTGTAACTCCTATTAAGATGACTGCAGGAAGAATATAGTACCATAGTGGGGTTTGCTTTTCAAGTTTGGCAGAAACTTCAGAGAGTTTTGTTTCAGGAAGTCCATGGGAAATTATACAATATATCGTAATATCTTGTTGAACACCTTTAAGCTTTGGCTTTCCTACCAGTTTTGTCTTAAAGCTCGCGTTGCTGGCAATGTCCTGCTGAACGGCATTGGATATTGCGACACCTCCTGGCGCAGAAAATGGTTCGATCCTTGCAGCAACATTTACATCATCACCAATGATATCTTTTCCGTCAATGATTACTTCACCCTGGTGTATACCGATCCTCAGATTCAGGTCATCGATTGTATTCGCTATTTTCTGTATCGCTATTGCACATTCAACTGCACTGGTGGCGCTGTAAAACGAGAGTAACAGTCCATCTCCCATTTCTTTTAACAGTTCGCCATCGTGGGATTGAATAATAGGTACTAGCAGGGCCCTTTGTCTTTTAATTAGTTCCGCTGCCTTGGTCTCATCTTTTGCTGAGAGTTTTGTGAATCCGACGATATCAGTAAATACAATTGCAGCAAGTCTTCTTTTTGGTTTAGAGTCTTCAGGCATAGTTTAATTTAAGACAAAAAAACAAAGTATCTTATTAAGCAACTAAGATCAATTAAAAATATTTGTAATCTGACGAAGGAAAAATTACCTAAACTGTACAGACAAAAAAGTCTGTACCACAAATTTACTTCAACAGCACAATCTTCTTCGTCTGCACAAACTCTCC
>DTWI01000029.1 GCA_012963075.1 Fidelibacterota bacterium | reverse complement strand
ATTTCCAGTTATTTCTAAAGATGGAAAGCTTGTTTTTGCTTCGAATAGAAACGCTGAAAACCCACGTCAAACCAATATTTTTATTGGAATTTTAGACTAAAAAACTTTTCTATTGAGATTTCTTCTCATTAATTGTTTGCTTCTATTTACTTTTAGTTATATAATTATGGCGATTTTTTAACAATAAAAAATGGCACTATAAAAAAATGAAACTATTTACGATAATGTGCGTCTAACTATACTTAGAATGAAAATACTTAACTGTTTAGGTAAATAATTATTATTATCTACGGCTCTAAAAAAGGGGAACGTATTGTTATGAGAAATTGTTTTGCACTTATATTTTTTGTTGGATTATTGTTTGCTCAGAGTTTTTTGGATTTAACTCCACGTCCATCATATAATATCAACAAGATTAATACTCCAATTACGCTTGATGGTCAACTGAATGAAGAAAGTTGGAAATTAGCTCAAATTGCTACAGGGTTTACTGATACCGGAGTTTTTCAAGGAGAACCGGCTGCATTTAAAACGGAAGCAAAATTATTGTATGATGATTCAAATTTATATGTAGCATTTATTGCATATACGCCTCCAGAAAAAATTAGAACTTCACTTTCAAAGAGAGATAATCTAAATGGTGACGATTGGGTTGCAATTGACATAGATCTGTTTGGTGACGAATCTCTTATTTATGGAATTGGAGCAAATCCATCTGGTGTGCAAATAGATGGGCGTTCTGGATTTCGTTTTGATACTTCTTTAGATTTAATTTTTGATGTCGAAACAAGCACTACAGACTATGGTTATATCGTAGAGTTTGCTATTCCGTTTTCAAGCTTGAGATATTCAGTTGGAAAAAATCAAAATTGGAGAATCAATTTCACTCGTGGGTATACAACAGATGATGAGTTACAACATAGAGTTGTTTGGGCATCACAGATTCAAGGAATTGAATGCCAGAGCTGCCAAATGGCTTTTTTAAATGGTATTGAACCTCCAAAACAAGGAGCTGGAAATATTGAATATATTCCTTCATTGGTTGCTGGATATTCTGAGGATTTTAACAACGATTCAACTAGTGATAATGTTGAACCATCCTTATTCATTAAATATCCCATTTCCTCTGTGGACTTACTTGAGATTGCAATCAATCCAGATTTTAGTCAAATCGAGTCAGATGATATTAAAAATGACGTGAATACAGTGAACGCATTGCATTTTAAAGAGAGAAGACCTTTTTTTAGCGAAGGAGCTGAATTGTTTAGGTTTCAACCACAACGTGGATATATTAATTTGTTCTATTCAAGAACCATTAATGATCCATCTGTAGCGGTAAAATATACAGGTAAAATTGGAAAAACATCGTATGGATTGATTAGCGCTAAAGATGAATCTTCTCCTTTAATATTGCCTTTTGAAGAGTTTAGTACTGTTCTTAACATGGGTGAAAGTACGTCTAACATCTTACGTATAAAGCATCAGTTAAAAAATGCAAGTTCCATTGGGGCAATTATTACCAATCGTACCTTTGATGAAGGTGGGGATATGACTACAGGAGGGATAGATTTTCATTATCATCCTGGGAAGAATTTACATTTAACTCTTCATGCCGCTGCATCAATCCATAATGAACCCGATTCTCTGTCAACGATATTTGATGATAATCCTTATACATTTGATAACCATACCGCTAAATTTGACGGAGAAGAAATTACAGGAAATGCATTAGGGTTTGGTCTATCAAAAATGACTAGAACAGATGTGACAAGTTTAACCGTGCGTCTTCGTTCTCCAGGGTTTCGAACCAGCAATGGATTTGAGACAAATAATTCCACAAAGTGGATGAAACTATCTAAAGGAAAAAACATTTTTTATGACAACCATCCACGGTTGTTGGCATCAGGACATGCAATTGAGATGGTTTATAAAACAAATTATGATGGTGATGTTAAAAAGCAAGAAATTGAATTTGGAAATCAGTTTATTTTCTTAAATGGGTATCAGATAGAGCTTGGCATTGAGAGTGAGAATGAACTCTTTAATGGAGTACAATTTGACAATATGCTTGAAGTGACTATTGGTGGTGGTGGCAAACCAAATGCCAAAACAAAAATTCATGGAGGAATTCGTAGCGCTGATACAATTATTCGATATTTAGATATTCCAGAACAAACCGATTCCTATGGAATTTGGGGTTATGTTGAATATAAAGTTTCAGATCAAGCCAATGCTGCTATTGGAGTACAGTATGAGGATGCAAAGGACTATTATGATGGTTTTCTAATTAATTCATGGTATACACATTCTTTTACATCCAAACTTTCTTTGAGAACCAAGATACAGTATAATGATTTTTCTCATAATTGGTTTGTTGAACCATTGTTGACCTATCAACCAACTGCATTTTCTGCATTCTATTTTGGAATTAATGAACTTCTTTCTACGGAAGATAGCATGTTCTCAAATTTAACCGAGTCAGAACGTCAATTATTTGTTAAGTTTCAATACTTGTTTTAATTGATGAAGAAAATATTCATACTATCTCTTTTGTTAACATTCTATGGGTGCGCTATTTCTATTGGCAGTAAGGTTGCAGATAGATCTGATAGCAATGGTGTAACCACAAATGGAAACAGCGTTTATCATTTTGATGGGCATTCTATGATTGCATTTAATAAGATTTCACCCAAAAAACGTGCTGCATTTGAAATGTTAAATAAAACTATTATTATGCCAGCAATTCAACGTGCTAATCTATCTGTATACAATAGCTTAACTTTTTTAGCACCAGATGAACAGAATGAGGATGGAACATATACTTTTCTATATATCGCAAATCCTTATTTAGAAAATGAAGATTATGATATTTTATCCATATTGGTTGCAGTTCATGGTAGACCAAGGGCAGAAGAATATTTTCAGCTATGGTTGGATTGTTTTGCTGAAGAACAAGAAACATTATTGTTTAGATAATAAATTCATATCTTTTTGATTCGTTCTGTATTAAATTTTTTCAAATGCAAATCCTAAAGAATTTTTTTATCATGCTTTTTAGCTGTTCATTTGTTTTTGCTCAAACCTTACAAGTCAATGATGCTACTCTTTCTTCAGGAAGCTATAATACTGTAACCACTCTTGGAATAACTGATACCGATGTTGTGATTTATTCAAATGTGCT
>DTWI01000028.1 GCA_012963075.1 Fidelibacterota bacterium | reverse complement strand
TTTGATTCTATTTTTGATAAATATAGAGGAGTTGTTGCATATGTTCGTATTTATGAAGGATCTATTCAACGTGGTATGAAAATTAAATTTTTTTCTCATGATACTTACTATGAAGTTGACGAAGTTGGACATTTTGTAATTGATCGGAAAAAAGCTCCATCACTGGAAAGGGGCGAAGTCGGTTATATTATAGCAAATATTAGAGATATTGAGCATGTATTGCCTGGAGATACAATTACCACAGTTAATAATCCTTGTTCTAAGGCTTTGTCTGGTTTTCAAAAGATTAAACCGATGGTTTTTTCAGGATTATTTCCTTCTGATGCAGATGATTATGATGGTTTACGTACGGCTCTTGAAAAGTTAAAACTTAATGATTCTTCTCTTGTTTTTGAACCAGAAGTAAGTGATGCTTTAGGGTTTGGATATCGTTGTGGGTTCTTGGGGTTACTGCATATGGAGATAATTCAAGAAAGGTTAGAGCGTGAATTCGACCTTTCGATTGTTACAACAAGCCCCAACGTGAAATATTTAGCAAATCTAAAAGATAAAACTCAAGTTGAAGTTCATAGACCTGCTTTATTACCACCACCAAAGATTTTAGAAGATATTCTAGAGCCGATTGTTACAGCAGAAATTTTAACTCCAACAGAATATATTGGAAATATAATGAAGATTTGTCAAGATAGAAGAGGACGTTATAAATCAACCTCCTATCTATCAAGTTCTAAAGTACAATTAATTTATGATTTACCATTGGCTGAAATAATTTTTGATTTTTATGATTCTATTAAATCTGCTTCAAAAGGGTATGCGTCGTTTGATTATACATTTAAAGAATACAAAAAAAGCAAATTGGATAAGCTAGATATTCTTATTAATAAAGAACCTGTTGATGCCTTATCAATGATTTGTTCTAAGAAAGATTCTTATCATCGCGGGTTAGCATTGTGTCAAAAGTTAAAAGAACTTATTCCGAGACAACAAATTCAGATTCCTATTCAGGCTTCTATCGGTACTAGGGTTATTGCAAGAACGAATATTGCTCCATTTAGAAAGAATGTGACTGAAAAATTATATGGCGGTGATGTAACACGAAAAAAGAAACTTCTTCAAAAGCAAAAAAAGGGCAAAAAAAGAATGCGTATGATTGGAAAAGTAGAAGTTCCTCAAGAAGCTTTATTAGCTGTATTGAAGATTTGATATGATTAAAGACTATTTTAGAAAATCTAGTTCACCTCTTTATAGTTTTATTATCACTTTACCAATTTTCCTTATCTATGAACTAGGTATTTTTTGGATGAGAAACATAGAATTTAATTATATCCAAAATGGTGCCGATGTATTGATTGAACAAATAATATTAAAGTTAGGATTTGACGTTATTTATGTATCATCAATAATCTTTTTGTTTATTCTATTAATAATCATTTATTATCAGAAGCGCCATTTTAATTCATTGAGTATTTCTAGACCATATTTAGGTGTAATGTTCCTTGAATCTATGGTATATGCTAGTATCTTATTTTTTTTGATGGGCAATCTTTATTTAATGGATGTTTCTACTAATGATATCTATTGTAATATGATTTTGTCTTTGGGTGCCGGCATTTATGAAGAACTCATTTTTAGAGTGTTGTTAATCTATATATCTTATCAATCAATAAAATTTTTGTTTCGACTGGGTAAGTTTTCTGCAAATTTCTATGCTGTAATTCTTTCGGCAATTTTGTTTTCTTTATTTCATTTTATTGGAGCAGAATCATTTAACCAAGAAGCTTTTGCCGTCCGATTTATTGCTGGTATATTTTTGGCATCTTTATATGTCCAAAGAGGCTTCGGAATTACTGCCATTACTCATTCATTTTATGATATATTTGTTATTTTTCTATTAACTTAGAAGATGAGCAAGAGATTTGTTTTTATTTTATTTATAAGCTGTACATTTTCGCAATCTATTATTGATACCCTGTCGGTTACAATCTATCCGGAGTATTACTATCAAGGAATTATGATAGAATATAAATTTGATACAAACTCTTCTAACCAACATAAATTTAGATTGCCAACTGAAGTCGATTCAGTTCTATATCTGGTGTCAAATAATGATGAATTATTTGAGCAAGTGTTAAAGGTTGAGAACCAATCTGTTGCTTCGGTTGAAAAAGATGGTGAACATAAAATTTATCTTTTTTTAAATAGATATAATCAAGTTCCTGGACCAAGAAATTTTTCATATCAATTTGAATCGCTAAGTGATATAAGTACATTGATGATGGCATTCCACCTACCATTTGCCTCACAAGAATTTATTGCATCAGTGAATGATATTAATCTTGAAGAAATAAAAGATCAAAATGGTCTAAATTTTTTGCAAGGATTAATAGATAATTATCAATCAAATAAACCAATAAATCTTTCCTTAAGTTATTTTAACCCGCATGGTTTGACATCGATACAATATTCTGAAAATATAAGTACAGATAATTCTGTGCCCTCAAATTCTATGATTACATCAAGAGAAAAATTTATTAACTATCCTTTCTTAACATGGGAACCAATGCTAATTTTCTTGATACTAACTTTAATACTGGTATTTTTATATGAGATTTCTAATAGAAGAAAAAACAATTAAGATAATATCTATTTTTATTTGCCTTATTTTTGTTTTTAACTGTGAGGTAAAAAGAGATTCGATAGGAAGTAGCGACGATTTAGTTGTCTTAGCTGCAAAAGAAGATCGAGAACAAATAAAAAGTTTGTTATCGATTGTGTTTAATGACACCCTATTAACTCCTGAACCAGAACCATTCTACAAAGTAAAATTTTCCGATCCTGCTAATTACCAAGCATTAAAAACACAAACTAATTTAATTATCGCATCAATTGGTGATTTTGACTTAAATCCTGCTACTAAATTGGTAAAAGATTTATTAGGTGTTAAAAAATTTAATCAAACACTTGAGGGTGACCCGGTTATTTTATCTAAAGATCAATTTGCTAAAAATCAATTATTTATGATTATAAGCGGTTCTGATTCCGATTCGATTAAAGAATATTTTTTAGAAAATAATGAATGGATTAAATCACAATACAATACAAATTTTGATAAAAAACAATCCCAATATCTTTTAGAAACGCAACATCAAGAAGATAAAGAGTCTATGCTATTAGAAAGCTATGGCTGGAACATCAATTTACCTTGGGGATGGGAAATTATTAGAAATGAAACTGACTCCAATTTTGTATGGATTGGACAAGAAATGCCTTTTAGATGGTTAGCAGTTTATTGGAGAGAAGGGAACCATTTTTCAAAAGAAACTGCAACCGAATTAGCAAATAATTTTCCCAAGGAATATTTTAAGTCAATTCAATATAATAACGATTTTTTATCAATTGATTGGATTGATCATTACAGGGAAGATGCTGCTTATAAAATATCAGGATTGTGGGAATCTGTTGAAGGAGCTAAAGGAGGCCCTTTTCAGGGTTATCTTTTCTACAATTATGAATCAGACAGAACGTTTTATATTACTTATTTGGTATATAACCCAGGAGGGAAAAAAGCATTCTATATTAGACAAATGAATTTGATTGCTCAAACTTTTAGGGTTAAATAATGAAACGATTAGTTATACTTCCTACATACAACGAAGCAAAAAATATTGTCAAAACAATTGATATGCTTCTGGCATTGGATATAAGCTTGGATATACTAGTTGTAGATGATAATTCTCCTGATGGAACAGGAGATTTGGTAAAAAGTCATTACCAAGAGTTTGTTGCTGTCGAAACAAGACCGATAAAGGACGGGTTAGGTTCTGCATATGTATTTGGATTCAATTGGGCATTAAAACACAATTATGATTTGATTGTACAAATGGATGCAGATTTATCACATGATCCAAAAGAAGTTCCTGATATGTTTGCACTGTTATCAGAAAATGATTTAATAGTAGGTAGTAGATATTATGGAGGGTTAAGGGTGATAAATTGGCCAGTGCGTCGTCTATATATAAGTTATTTTGCTAATCTGTATGCTAGATTGATTACAGGTGTGCCCATCAAAGATTTAACAGCTGGATTTAAGGCTTGGAAAAGCGATACATTGTACCTCATAAATTTTAATGAATGTTCATCACAAGGGTATTGTTTCCAGATTGAAACATCATTTCGTGCATACCAAAAAAATTGTAAAATCAAGGAACATCCAATAACTTTTACAGATCGTACTGTTGGAGAATCCAAGATGGATAAATCCGTTGTAATGGAAGCAATTTTAAAAGTATGGTTGTTTGGTTTCTGGAGATTGTTTAGGTTAAAAAAATAAATGAAAAAACATTATTTAGATTTTGAGAAACCTCTGAAAGATTTTGATGATGAAATTCAAAATTTAGTTTCCATTGATTCTGAATCAAAAAAATTGGATCAACTAAAAAATATGAGAATAGAAAAAGAAAAAGAAGTTTTTTCTAATCTAAAACCATGGCAGGTAGTTCAATTAGCTAGGCATCCTAATCGTCCCTATACCCTTGATTATATATTAGCTTGGTGCGAGGATTTTATTGAATTACATGGAGATAAAGCATTCTCTGACGATAAAGCTGTTATAGCTGGCATTGGAACTATAGATACCCATCGTGTCGTCATTATAGGGCAACAAAAAGGCAGGAATACAAAAGAAAATTTGTATAGAAACTTTGGTATGATGAAGCCTGAAGGTTACAGAAAAGCATTACGTATTATGAAAATGGCAGAAAAATTTAATTTACCAATTATTACCTTGATTGATACTCCTGGTGCCGATCCTGGAATTGCAGCAGAGGAAAGAGGACAAGGATATGCTATTGCAAATAATCTTATTCAGATGGCATCCATTCAAACTCCGATATTATCAATTGTTATTGGAGAGGGAGCAAGTGGTGGTGCTTTAGGAATCGGATTATGTGATAAAATGTTAATGTTGGAAAACACCTGGTTTTCTGTAATTAGTCCTGAAGGTTGTGCATCAATTTTATGGAAAGATTCTTCGAAAGCACCAGAAGCTGCAAGTGCTTTAAGATTAACTCCTAAAGATTTAATGGAACATAACATATGTAATATGATTGTTTATGAACCAACTGGTTGTGCACACAGACATTCTGATGAAATGATTGAGACTCTAAAAAAAACTATAGTAGATGAAATAAATTTATTAAAGGAAAAAAATATTACAGATTATTTATCTTCTAGGATAGAAAGATATGATAAGCTTGGTGTTTTTAGAGAAAATTAGTAAAAATCAAATCGATTATCTTCAATATCAGAATTATCTCGAAGAGCTTGCAACCAATTACTCCATATTAAATTCTGTCTTTGGATAATTAAACTAAATTTTAGCGCTTCTTTCTTTTCATTAAAATCTTTTTCATCTACTTCGTCTATACTTAACACTTTGACAAAAACTTGTCCTCGGATAGTTGGTAATGGACCGAAGAAGTCGCCTTGTTTGGTATTAAGCAATGCCCCAGCAACATAATTACTCCTTCCAATAGATGTAAAACTTCCAATCAAACTGCTTGTTGCTTCTTCTACATATTCGAAATTAGGGTAAGTCTTTGCTAAATCAGATAAATTCACATTTTCCTTATCTATTAAAAGATTATTAGCAATTTCTTCAATCTGTTTCTTTTTGATGTCAACAATGGATTCCTCTATCAGACTTTCTTTAACAGTCTCAAATGACATTGTTTCTGCCGGTGAGATTGAATCCAGATAGAATACAAGGAAATAATTATCATTTTCTACATATTCAGATACGTTACCTTCTTCGCTACTAAAAGCAAATTGTACAGCATTTCTTGCCACTCCAATCTTTTCTATAAATATGGATGCTCTTTGGACCCCGCTTGCATCATTTATTTCCATCTTGAGAGAATCTGCTAAATCAAAAAATCCGTATTCTTGAGCCTCTAAGGAAAAAATACTTGATAAATTTCGTAATTTATTTTCTGTATCCTTACCTGGCGTAACAGTTAGTAAAATATGTGAAGCATTCACCTGTTCATCTCCATCTTCTACTGTTCTTTTATTATTGATTTTAATGATATGGTATCCAAATTGTGTTAAAATAGGACCTACTACTTCACCTGTTTTACCACTAAAAACTGCTTCATCAAATTCTTTTACCATTTGGCCTTTATTAAACCAACCAAGATTTCCCCCATTAAGAGAGTCCGGATTTACACTATTTCCTGGGTCCTCACTATAATTATTTGCTATGTCTGAAAAACTTGCTCCTTGATGAATACGTTGTATCAGATTTCCTGCCTCTAATTGTACACGTAGAGAATCATTGTAATCAGATACAATAGGCCATTTAACATATTTCATATATCGCATTTCTGGCTGTTTATAATCATCAATATTTTCATTATAAGCTGCCATCAATTCTTCTTCGGACGGTTGAGGCGTTTCTTCATCAAGTGCTTTATCTGTTATATGAATCGCTTCGATACTATAATTAACAAATCTTTGTCTATAGTTATCACGAATATCTTTATCTGCTGTTGAGGCACTATGAATAATTAGTTGTTGTAGTTTATAATTTGGTAGATAAATGTTTTGCATAAATTCCTCAATAGGACGCCAATCAAGATTTCCTGGATTGAGAATTGCTTCCATATATTTTTCTAAATCAAATCGACCATCAGTTTGAAAAAGGGAACTACCTTGTAAAAAAGGAGGGGGATTATTTTTTAATTGGTACAAAACTTCATTATTGCCAATCACAATTTCATTGTCCTGAATTTGTTCTTGAATCAAAAGATCTTGAATCAATCTTTCCCAGACAACTGCTCTGACATATTCTCTATCTTCATCAGACATGCTTTCACTAGACTGTGATTCAAGACGACCAATTTCGTCAAATACCAATCGATTGAAATCTTCATACAAGATTGGTTTACCATTTAATGAACCAACATTAGTAGAAGAATTTTGGCCAAATATATCACCAACACTTGCACCTCCTACCAATCCACCGATTGCCATGCTGACAATAAACAGAACAAGAATAATCCACATAACTACCTGCATCTGATTGCGCATATTTGTAATGACTCCCATAAGTGTGCAATTTATAGAAGCATATACGTGAATGCAAAACTATTTAGGTGATATTTTTTAAAAATTTCTTTATTACCTACTAATGTGTATTATCTACTAATGCGCAAAGTTATAGCCTTATTGTTTTTTACTGTTATTTTTCCTCAGGAAAAGACTATTGAACTCAAAGATGTAATGGGAGGAACATTCCGTTACGATAAGATTGGGAGTTATAAATGGGTCAATAATCAAGATGCTTATTATTTTTCGGATAGTGATTCTCTTGGGAAAAATTTTTATAGATATGATTTAGCTAGAGATGATACAACCGCAGTTTTTAGTATCAAAAAAGACCAATTAGATCGCTTTAGTCATAGTTTTAGTAAAGACCAAACATTATTACTACTCAAAACAAACAATGTTAGTATATGGAGACATTCATCTTATGGCACCTATCATGTTTATGATATTGCTAAAGATACAGTAGTTCCAGTTTCTGCTAATCCTGATAGTTTGAGAAATGTAAAAATTTCTCCAGATAATCAATATGTTTCCTATGTAAGAAACGATAATAATCTTTATTTATTCTCATTAGAAGATTTAGAAGAAGTTCAATTGACAACCGATGGAAGTGAAACAACGCTTAATGGACATTTTGGATGGGTATACGAAGAAGAATTTGGAAGTTATGATGCTTATAGATGGAGTCCTTCTGGTAATTATATTGTTTTTTGGCAAGAAGATCAGTCTCAAGTGGAAAAATATCCACTGATTGATTATGCATCGAAATATCCAGTAGTTAAGTATATCTATTATCCGAAAGCTGGTCAGACAAATCCAACAGTGAAACTTGGTATTATTGATTTAAGTTTATTCTCTGAGATTAAGAATGAAGAAGAAATCGGAGACGAAGTCGAAGAAGATGCATACGCTGAAGACGAGGTGATAGTAGCTATGAGAGAACAGGGGGCTGAAAGGAAGTTATTGGAACAATTGGGATTCAAATGGGGAGTAGATGATTATGATTCTTTTCGAAAATTGCTTGATGATGAAGAAGAGAAACATAAATATAGTTATATATCCTGGATTCAATTACCTGAAGATACTTACTATATACCTAATGCTATCTGGCATAAAAATAAAGATGATTTATATATTACAACTCTCAATCGGAAACAAAATGATCTGAAATTTTTCAGATATAATTTAAGGGTTGATTATTTAGTAGAGGTTCTTAATGACAAGAACGAAACCTGGGTAGATGCATATGATTTTTTTGGCAGTCCAGGTCTTTTTAATATAGATATTTTAGATAATGATGAGATTATATGGATATCTGAACGTGATGGATTCAAACATATCTATAGAAGTCGTCCTGATGGTCAATTTATAAATCAAATTACAAGAGGTAAGTGGGAAGTAAATGGTATCAATGCTATCGATGAAGAAAATGAAATCATTTATTTTTCAGGTAAAAGAGAATCAGAAGTTGAGAACCATATTTATTCAGTTAGATTTAATGGATCAAAATTAAAACGTTTAACATCTGAACAAGGGACCCATTCAGCTAGATTTTCACCAACTACAAACTTTTTTATTGATTCCTATTCCAATTTTACTACTCCATCTAAAATTATTTTGAGAAGCAATTCTGGGACGTCAAAACGCATGCTTGCGGAGACAGATCGTGCCCAATTTGATGAATATGGATTTACCTATCCACGCTTAATTAATCTCTTTACAAATGATGGAGAGCGTTTAAATGCAATTATTACTCTTCCACATAATTTTGATTCTATGGAACAATATCCTGTGATTCTCTATAATTATGGTGGTCCAGGATCCCAAATGGTAAACAATAGATGGGGAGCAGGCAATCATGTTTTTCATCAATATTTTTCTCAAAGAGGATTCATTATCTTTTCCTTTGATAATCGAGGGACAGGCGGTAGAGGAAAAGCCTTTAAAGATATGGCCTATGGTGATTATGGAAAATATATCGTTAAAGATCACATAGAAGCTGCAAAATATCTTCAAAGCCTTCCTTATGTTGATGGTGATAATATTGGCGTTTGGGGATGGAGTGGAGGAGGCTATCTAACCAATATGTGTATGACCCTTGCAAGCGATTATTTTAAAGCAGGTGTTTCGGTGGCCCCGAATGTGGATCCGCTATTATATGATACAATATGGACAGAAAGATATATGGGATTGGTAGAAGAAAACCCAGAAGGATATAAAAATGCTTCGGTATTAACCCATGTAGAAAAAGCAAAAGGCCATTTACTGCAAATTCATGGGACTGCAGATGATAATGTTCATCACCAACATTCCATTCAATTAGCGAAAGCTTATGCCGAACATGGAAAAGAAATGGAACTCTTTTTGTATCCAAATGGTAACCATGGAATGAGTAATAATAATTTTTTAACCGCTGAAAATAAAGCAGATGGTTTGAAAAATAGAAAACATTTATACGAGAAGATGATCAATTTTCTTATGAGGCATTTGTCCAATGAAAAATAATATTCTTTTTTGTCTTTTTTTTGTACTAATTAGTTGTAATGATACTGGTGGGAGTGTATCGAGAGATTATAATGAACCTGGTACACCATTAATATTAATTTCAATTGATGGAT
>DTWI01000027.1 GCA_012963075.1 Fidelibacterota bacterium | reverse complement strand
TAGTTTTTGTATTTGATACAAAGCCCCGCCCAGCAGCGGAGTTTTTTATTTGTGGGTTGGATGGGTAGTGTCGGTTAGAAAAGGCTGACACGCATTCTGCTATAGTTTTTATATTATAGATATGATTAAGCGTATAACACCACTCCTATTGTTACTGATTGTTGGGTGTTCTAAACTCATCGATGAACCATCCTTGATTGAAAAAGATGGTGTGATGTATTTACCTCAGTCTGATAAACCATATAGTGGTGATGTTTCTAAATTAGATAATTTTGGAAAGACTCTGTTAAAAGGTGCTCACAAGAATGGGAAAAAGGATGGATTATGGACTTGGTGGTATGAAAATGGAGAGAAGAAGAATGAAGGAACTTTCAAGAATGGGCAAGAAAATGGATTACATAGATGGTGGTATGAGAATGGACAAAAGAGTAAAGAAGGTACCTACAAGGATGGGAAACAAGTTGAATTAGTTACTTCTTGGTATGAGAATGGACAGAAAGGAAAAGAAGGAACTTTCAAGGATGGGGAATTGGTTTCAGAAAATTGCTGGGACATAGATGGGAATGATATTGACTGTAATTAATACTAACTCCCATCCAAAAGGATAGGATTTAACAAAGCCCTGCAAGCAGCGGGGTTTTTTGATTGTGGGGGTGGTAGATTTAAGTATAAAAAAATCAAAAAAGGATAATCATCATGGGATCCAATACTAATAGTTATGAGACAATGGATGAATTTTGATCGTTATTTATATAAGCAGGTCAAACAGCCATTGCAAATAACTGGTTTTACCATACTACTTTATATTTAAATTTAGAGCAATATTTATCAAAATAGAAAAGTGAAGAATTATACCTTTTTAGTTTTATACTTAATCACGGCAGGATACTCACAAAATATTGTCAGAGAAGCAGATTTTGTACTTATTGGTGATTATTATACCGGTGCGATTGCTGATGGCAAGCGTGAAGGGTTTGGTATCTATACATATCCGAATGGTGATGTTTATGAAGGCGAGTGGCAAAATGATAGAAAAAATGGCAAAGGAATCTTTATTTCAGTAAAAGAAAAAATAAATTATAGTGGTGTATTTAAAAACGATAAATATCATGGTCACGGAAGTTTAAAGATAAAAGATAATGTAAAATATGAAGGCGAGTGGAAAGCGGGTAAGATGAATGGACATGGTTCATTAAATTATAAAAATGGTGGTGTATATGTAGGGAGTTTTAAAAATAATAAAAAAGACGGAAATGGAACCTTTACTTACACTAATGGCGATGTCTTTGTAGGCGAGTATAAGAATGATAGGATGGATGGCCACGGCACATTTAAATACTCCAATGGTAATGTTTACAAGGGTGAGTATAGACATAATAAATGGGATGGAAAGGGTAGCTTCACTTATTCACGTGGTGATAAATATGATGGCTCTTGGAAAGACGGGAAAATGGACGGTTCAGGAGTGTTCTCTCATTCAAATGGTGATAAATATGATGGTTCTTGGAAAGATGATTATCGTAATGGCTTTGGTACCTTAACCATAGAAAATGGTGACGTATTTTCAGGCGAGTGGCTTGATGGTATGTTAACTGGTGCAGGTAAATATCAATATAATAATGGGGACATTTACGAAGGGGAATTCCTTAAAGGTATATATAATGGGGATGGAATTTTTTCTTTCTCAAATGGAGATGTATTTACAGGTAATTGGAAGAATGATAGGATGGATGGAATAGGTCGAATGAATTACTCAAATGGGAATATTTATGAAGGAGAATGGACAGATGGATTAATTCATGGAGACGGAACTTTTACTTTCTCAAACGGAGACATCTATGAAGGTGAATTTATAAATGATTTAATGTCAGGATATGGAAGATATCAGTATTCGAATGGGGATTCTTATCAGGGTATGTACCTCAATGGATTGAAAAGTGGTTATGGTATTTATACTCATAAAAACAATGATACATATTCTGGT
>DTWI01000026.1 GCA_012963075.1 Fidelibacterota bacterium | reverse complement strand
GTTAAGTGTGTCTGAAATTAAGAGGCAAGACTCATTGTCAAAAGTAATCGAATGAGGAGATCTTAAATGTGCTTCTAGAGGTGTAGAATGTTCGCTTTTTAAAATGTCTTGATTTGAATCAATGTGATTCTTGGCGCAACCTACAACAGTATCCAATCTTCCGTGATTATTGATTCTGCGTATTTTATGATTTGCTGTATCAGCGATAAATATCTCTCCATTTTTATTACATGCAACATCGTGAGGGCTTGCTAGTATAGAGTTTTTACTAGGCCCTCCATCCCCTGAAAATCCGGGTGTTTTTTTACCGGCTATTATTTTTATAGAAAATATCTCCATGTTTACTTCTTTAATCATGTGATTCTGTGTGTCTGCAATTACGATGTTGCCATTAGGTTTTGTACAAACCCCATGGGGTCTTGAGAATATAGGTTCGGCAACATATCCAACAGCTGTATTTTTTGAAATTTCTACTTGTGCTCCAATTATTTTTTCTGAACCTGTTACTAGGTTTAATATGATTATTCCGTGATTTTTATCAACCATTAAAATACAGTTTGAGGGTGCGTGGTAATGCAAGCTCCATACAAAAGATAAATTAATATTAAACCGAGCACGAGTGGTTAGTGATTGATTAAATGATTGTGCAAGTATAGAGTGATCGCCTGTTTTTGTATTAAAAACAATAAGCCGAGACATGACAGAAATCATCCTAGTTCTTTATTTCCAAGGATACCATATATCCTATCCTGCTATAGAAAATAAAGACCCGTTAAGCGTTTTAAAAACTTCTATGCGATATGGAAATGACTCTTTTATTTGATCAATGTGGGTAATAACAATGATTTTTTCAAATTGATCTTTAATTGACTGGATTGCCTCAATAATTCTTTCTTGGCCGGTTGTATCTTGAGATCCAAAACCCTCATCGATAAATAGAATGGGAAGTGGGGTTCCAGAGCGACGTGCTAATAATTTTGAAAGGGCTATTCGGATAGCAAAATCAATTCGAAAAGCCTCCCCCCCACTAAACGTCTCATACGGTCGTGTCCCTAGTTCATCACCTACTTTTATTAACAGCTCTTCTCGGGCTATCCCGCTTGCAGGGTCTATTTTACCCTGGACAAACTCAAACTTTACTGATAATCGCATGTCGCTTAAACGAGAAAGCAAATCATTTGAATCGATTTCTAGTTGAGGAATGACTGTTTCAATTAACATTGCAGGGATTCCATTTTTCCCAAAAATGAGAGAAAGTTCTTCATAAATCGCTTTGTCTTTAAGTAAAGCAGTAGAACTTTTCTTTAAGCTGGAAACTTTATTTTTTAAAACAGAAATCCTCTTTTTTCTTTGTACCAAAAGTTCTTTTTTAACCGATATCTGCTGATGCTCTGATTCAAAGGATGAAAGATGATCCTGGTTTGCAATTATTTTTTCTTTCAATTGAGGAATTTGAGGCAGTTGCGTGAGTGTTTCGGCTATCAGTTCTTTGGTTTCATTCAACTGAGAAATGCGAGAATCTATGAGGCCAGATATATTTGAAAGAGAACGATTTTCAATTTCCATGCTATC
>DTWI01000025.1 GCA_012963075.1 Fidelibacterota bacterium | reverse complement strand
TGGATCTAAAGCAAAAGAAAATGGAGATTTACCATTATTCTCAATTTCAATTGATGGCTCAAATATAATTTTGGGTGTCAAATTTGTTCTTTTAAGAGAACAAAAAGTATCCAAGTAAAGATTATACCAATCTTCGAAATCATTGTCCCAATCATGCGGATATTCATAATAATAATTGGATGGGATCAGCAACCCTATTTTCGAATTACTTACCAATTTCCAATTATCTTCGATTAGTTCCTTAACTATTTGGGCAAACTTGGACATCTCATGACCTGCCAACCTCATTTCATCCTTTTTATTGATTAATCCAAATTGCATTTCAAATGGATGATGGCTATAGGGTCTAACATTTGGTAAATCAAAATCAGCAAAGCACCAATTCATAACTCCCTTTGCCCCATTTATTAGAGAACTATAAAGTACAATCCGATAATAATGTGCTTGATTTTCTTCAGAACCCATGACGGCTGAATGACCAAACTCTTCAACGATAACAGGCTTTCCCCAAAATTGAGTAAGGTTTAGTCGAAAAGCAGCTGTGAATGATTGGTGCCAAGGACTCCCACTTCTTGGATAAAAATGGAGCCCGATAAAGTCTTGGTGTGGTGCAAGCTTGCGTAAATGGAAATTTTTCAATCTTCTGCTTGTTTCCGCAGCCCAAGCGCCATCCCCTATACAAACCGGATGTTCCGAATCAAACTTTTTAATATAATTGATAATATCTTTTGCCCAGTCTGCAATTTCTTCGGGGGTTCCGTTAGGTTCATAGTTTGAAATTTCATTACTCAATAACCAACCTCTTATTGCTGAAGATTTTTTTGCAGCAAGCAGGATTGTTTTAATATACGTCTTTTGGATTTTGCGAAGGTCAGGGTCTGTATAAAAATTTCTCCCGTTTCTCCAAGGAACATCCCAGTCTTCGCCCGACATGTGTCCCACAAAAAATGTAGGAATAGTCCCAATATTAGCTTCTTGACACAGTGTTAAAAATTCATTAAACCGGGAAAGCATTACACCGTTAACCCCATTTTCATTCTGCATAAAATCAGGCATAAATAAAAAGGATCTATTCACTGTGAATCCCATTTCTGCCATTTTAGTAAGTTCTTTATATATTAATTGTGGTTTCCATTTTTTCCACATTTCAATACCTGCATACCCAGGCCAATAATTTGAACCTATCCAAAATAACGGCTCGGCTTGTTCATTTTTAAAAAACCAAGTCATGTTATTTTTCATCCAAAACGAATGTCCAGTAAATTGAATTTAATACCTTATTTCTTATCATAACCATTATCGAAGCGGTTCGATATTACATGTAAGAATTCGTCATTGTCAATTGTTTTTTAAGCTTTTGGATAACGCTCTAATGAAACGTAATTATATAATAGAAGTGTGCTACTATTTGATACTTGAAATTCTTTCTACAAGCTCAACTGGGATAAGTCTTTTTTGATACAATTGGTTGGGATTTTCAATTAATTCCATCAGTCTTTTAACTCCTTCAACTCCCATCTCTATTTTAGGGACATGGACTGTTGTAATGGGTGGCTGGGCAATCGCAGAATAGTTAATATCATCAAATCCTACAACCGCAATATCATTTGGAACTTTTTTATTCATTTCATCTAACTTTTTCAAACAACCGATAGCCGTTGTATCATTTACACAAATTACTGCTTCTAAATCTTTAACATTTGTCAAAACAGCTTCTACACCATCAGATCCAATTTCTGTAGATGTCTCTTTTTCAACTATATAATGATATTGTGTATTTCTTGCAATTTTTTTTTTTGTGTATTGTTCTT
>DTWI01000024.1 GCA_012963075.1 Fidelibacterota bacterium | reverse complement strand
ATTAGAAAATAAATTTGTATCCACTGCATAGGCTAAGATTTCAATATCTTGAGAATTTGTATCTCCACCATAAGAAATTCCTGTAAGAGAAGCTACAGTAGATCCGTCTTCATTCATCTGAACATCTGAAATTGTATCAATGGTTGGTGGAGCATTAATGTATGTTAAAGGTCTAATTTTAAACTCTGAAGAAAAATTACTCTCAGTGCCTTCTTGATTCACCGCAGATAATTTATAATGATAGGTTTTGCTTGTGTCTAGATTCTCATCAGAATAGGTCGCTGTTGGATAGGCTAATTCTGCAATTAAATTTGAAGATGAAGGAGTAAATAATGGTTCTTCAGATCGATATACTCTAAAGCTTATTGATGAATCAATACCAATATTCCACGAGAAAGTAACCGTACCATCGGTTGGAATAGAATATGAAATACCTGTTGGTACAGAAGGTTGATTAATATTGAAAGTTGGACGCAAGACAAAAAGTCCTTCATCAATGCTAGTAACTACTACATTTTTACTGTTAAAGTAAGGATAATTGCTCCAGGTACCATCGAAAGATGTATTATTATTAGATGGATACACATCAAAAAATGCCACTTCAGATGGATTAGAAATATCATCAATATCTAAAATGCGAAGTCCGCTTGTATAATGGGACATATATACATAATCACCAATAATATAATTATTATGATCAATAGAAGATGTCGGGCCAAAATATGTTGTCTCAATTTCCGGATTATCTAAATCTTGTAAATCCCATATTAAGGTTCGTGTACTATTAACAGCACCATTGCTTTCATCTAATTCATCATTTTGAATAAAGTATCGATGATCTTCTGTCAACCATCCTTGGTGTGTATAGTAATTATCATACGAACCAAGACCAATGGTCTTTCCTCCGCTAGAATCATCGCTTTTTGTACTTACATCCGCTACCCAGACGTTTGTTTCGTTTGATCCAACACAAATTTCTTTTCCAACATGTTCTGTATCAGGCCCATTATAGACTACGCATTGAACGTCATGTACATACCCTGTTCCACTTCTTCCAGTTGCAGGCTCAGAAATACATGCTGCTCTTGCTGGAGCTACTGGGTTGCTAATATCAACAATATGTAATCCTCCTGGACCACATGTACTTGTACCTACTGCATAGGCAAAACCGGTATCTTCATTAATAAAAATATTGTGAGCATTCCCAAATTGAGCGTAGTGTGCTGTTTCGCTAAATTGTATTGGCGGACTACTTACATTACGGAGTTCGGTTAAGTCGAATACCTGCATTCCATGACCTCCAGCTTCTGATACAATAAATGCATGATTTTGGTATACTTTAATATCTCTCCATGTTGAATTATTTGTATGAGTTGGTAAACGACCTAGATAGACTGGATTTTCCGCATCAGTTATATCTACAAATGACGTTCCATTGCTTAACCCGACTAAGGCATATTCTCGTTGGCTGGTTGGGTCTGTCCATCCCCAAATATCATTTAAATTAGAATTATTGGTTCCTCCAATTTCTGTTTTATCCATATATGCCATCAAATCAACTTCATTACATTCATACGATCCAGCAACTCCACCTGTACATTCAATTTTATTCTTGATTGATACAATTTCTCCCTTTGTTGAAAGGCTCTGGATAGAATATCGATTTATATTAATATCGCTATATAAAATAAGCTCATCGGCATAATATGCATCGGTTATTAAAGCATTGTCTGTTAAGGTCATATTTCTCCCAAAATGATCCTCTTTTTTATAATCATTGTTTGTAATGGTTTCTCCAAGTTCAAATCGATTATTTTTTTGGTTCCTGCCATATAAATAAACCTGAGATTGGTTAAACGTGGTAATTGCTAATTGATTATCAAATTCACTAATTTGATACCCAAAATAACTATTTTCTAGCAATCCATCTGGTTGGATAGTATAAAAATTTATCCAAGGATTTTCATCGGTTCTATTAGATGAACCAATATAAGGATAGGCAAAAACCTTTCCTTTTCCACTGTTTAACCCTAACGCACTGATATAAAGCGTAGAATCTCCCACATAGACAGATTGACCAAAGCGCATTTTTAAAGTATCGTATTCATTTTCTGTTGTGGGAATAGGAATTTTTGTTTCTTGTATGGTTCCATTTTTAAACTCGACCAAATACACAAAATCCTTTAACGAACCAATAAGGAGTTTGTTATTATGAAACGAAAGAGAAACCCCAAACCCAAATTGATTTGGTCCTATTTCATAACAACCAGCTACATTGCCTAATTCCCGTACATCAATGGTTTTAAATGGAGTATTTTGGTATGCAAATTCTTCGGTCTCAGGATTGAAATCATAAATAAAAACATTTCCATCATTATAGAACGGAGAAGCAATTACAACATACTGATCATTTAATGCAACACTATACCCAAATTTTTGAGCATATTTTTGAAAAACCCCTGAATAAGGATTCTCATAGGTTTTGACTAAAATCCAATCTCCTACATAATTCTTATGATATAAATATGCTGCTCCATATCCGTTATTTGATCCAGGAGCTCCGATAAGCAAATAGTCCTTATGTAGTGCTATACTAAATCCAAAATCGTCTCCTACCATCGGATTAGGTGCAGTCAATTCTCCAGTTTTCTGTAATGAACCTATTCCACTATATAAATCATAGATATCTACTACTCTAGGAGTAAGGGTTGAAAATGTTCTTGCAGTCACTAAGAAATCTTGCGACAAAGCAATTGGAATGGTTCTTCCTCTACTTAATAATTCTGAAGAATGACTTTTTTTCCCTGATGATGGAAAAAGAAATGAGAATAAAAGGACCCCTATAAGAAAATGCTTTAATCGTGCTATCACCATAATTCTTCTTACAAAGTATAAGAAAAATTATAATCAGTTAGAAGTTGTTTAATTCTCTTCTACTATCGTAGCTTCACCACTTTCTAAATTAACATCTAAAAATAAGGATTTATCAAGCGCTGTAAAGAAACTTTGGAAAAATTTCATCGAATGTGTACTACCTGCATATTTTACTGTACCTCCCTGTTCTCTTGAAGCTTGGAAATTTATACGAATAGTACTAGAAACTGGATCTTCAGATTCTTGAGCAATATTAATGGTTGTTTTCAGGTTATATACATTAGGTCCATCATTACTAGAACCACCGCCCCAACCACAGAACAAACAATCTCCATCACTGTTACTATCATTATCCTTATCCCTTGATAATAACAATCCTAAGGTTAGTACAACTCCTATTCCGACGGCAGCTTTTCCAATTTTACTCATTTCTTTTGATTCAGCTGAACCACTTCCTAAGGTTGTTTGTTTGGTAGCAGTAATGAGTCCGTAGTTGTCATTGAGTACATCAATAGTATATCCTAAATCTTGTAATACCCCAATTGACCCTTTCATAAGGGTATCAAAATCCATATCATACTGTCTTGTCTCAATGGCACGCTTTACTGCTGTTGTAGGAGGTGGAGCAGAACTACCACAACTAACAACAAACAAATGACTCAACACAACCAAATGAAGTGCTATACGTCTGATCATTAGTATTTAGTACTTTGGTATTTGAAACTATCAACAAGACCTTCAGAAGTAAATTTGATGGTCAATGTCAAATTCTTATTGCTTTTGCTACTACGACTTCCTGAAAATATTCCAAGAAACCTTCCACTAGGAATAGCGCCTGCACCAGCTGCAGAACCAGATTGTGATTCGCTACTAACTTTATCATATGTCCAGACCTCATATCCATTATTGGTATTGGTAACAATGTTTGGAGAACCTAATAATTCAACAACACTAGCAGAACTCATACCAACTTCCAATTGGCTTTGAACTTTCCCTAATGTAAAATCATTGTTTGTTGCGGTTGCAGGAACACTGCAGGAAAAAATAGAAAAACTTAATAGTAAAGCGGTTCCAATATATTTCATTTTATAACCCCTATGTTGTTTTTTAAATAAACGAATCAATCCTAGAATTGTTCCAACTAAGAAATAAACTTACGTATTTCCTCCTGATAAATCTCCATTAATTTTTTAGTTGATTCTCCAACCAATCCATCTCCAATAGTATGATTGGCAACCGAAACAATTGGAACAATATCACGAGTGGAAGACACAATAAATGCTTCTTTACAGCTATACACTTCATCGACTGGCAAATCTCTTTCTTCAAATTTCATCTCTTTTTCTTTCATAACATTCAGTAAAACCAATCTAGTAACGCTTCGTAAAATATTTCCATCGGTCGGTGGTGTTAATACAACTCCATTATTATTGATTGCAAAAAATGAGAACGTAGTACCTTCTAATACCCTTCCATTTGAAGTATATAAGACCTCATCATAATCACCATTTTTTATTATAGTATTTTGTGCTAATAATCCTCCCATATATGTAAAAGGAGCTTTGATCTCCGCATAATGACGTTGGAATTCAAAAAGACCGACAGAGATTCCTTTGGCGTAAGATTCTGCTGGATATATTCTTATTGGAGTTACCAAAACCAAAATATCCATAGGATCATTTGAATACAAATCAGAACCAGTAACGGGTTTCCCTCCTAAAAACACAATCATTACACTAAATTCATCTGTAGAAGGATTGTTTTCAGCGATGGTATCAAACACCAACTGTTTAATATCATCATGTGATTGTTCTATCTTCATACACATTGCTTCTGTATTTTTTAGTAATCGTTCAATATGATGATCTAAAAAAAGCGGTTTTCCTCCATCTACAGTTTTAAAAAATGTAAAGACTTGATAACCTCGAACAATGCTTAGAAAATTATCAAGAAAATTAAGATTAACTTCATCTGTAGGTATAAACTTATTTTTAAAAAAAGAAATATAACTCATGCGGCACCTTTATCGTGTAAATACAAAAGTTGAATCTTCAGATAGCTTTGAATCCAATTTATAGTCCTCATAATTAAAATCTTTGATATCAGTATGATTATCTATCTTATTCTTAATAATATACTGCGTCATTAATCCTCTAGCTTTCTTTGCGTTAAATGAAATGAACTTTAATTCACCATTTCGATACTCTTTAAATACAATCGAAAGAATATTTCCTTTGAGTTTCGATAAATCAATTGCAGAAAAATATTCAATTGATGCACAGTTAACAATCACAGGAGATGGATATTGTTCCAGAATACTATTTAAATTATCTGTTATTGATTGTTTCCAAAAATCATATAGGTTTTTCCCTCTCGGATTTTGAAATGAAACTCCCATTTCTAATCGATAAGGCTGGATAAGATCAAGAGGTTTTAAAATTCCATATAATCCTGATAAAATTCGAAGATGATCTTGCGCAAAACCAAAATCTTTATTAGAAAATGTATTCGCTTGTAAACCAGAATATACTCCTCCATCAAACGCTAGAATTGCCTGTTTTGCATTGGAAGAATTAAATGGAAGGGACCAACGATCAAATCGTTCCCTATTTAGTTGGGCAAGCTTATCGCTTATATCCATTAATTCTTTTAAATCACTTTCAGTAAAGTTTTTAGCTTTGTTAGCTAATATCTCAGCACTTTTGATAAACTCACATTGAGTATAATTATCAATCATATTTTGAGGTTCGAAATTCAATTTTTTGGAAGGAGATAATAAGGTAATCATTCTATTTCTTTTAAATTAGACTTAATAACATCATCTACTGGAATCGATTTTTGTTCTTCAAAATTAAACATCACAAATGTATGAATACTTTGGAAAACAGGGGTATCTTTTCCTTCTAAAAACAAAGCTTCATGTACATCATAACTTTTTGTACCCACTCTAGTAATACGAAAACCAATATCAAATTTAGCAGGATGGTGTGATTGTTCTATATACATAACCTGCATTGAAGCCAATAAACCTGCACTTGTGCTATTAAGTCCTAAAACAACATCATTTCCGTACATATGTATTATAAAATCTTTGTGTGTTGTTTCTAAGATACTTAAATAAACCGTATGATTGATATGCCCTAATGTGTCTGAATCTCTCCATCTTGTTGATGCAGTCGTAAAAAAATCATAGTCTGATCGCGATAAAACCTTTTGCATTATGACAATTGTTCCTTATAAGACTCACAAACATTCCAAAGCTGGTCCCATTGATCTTTGTTATAGGACACTTTTGATGATTTAATTTCTTTGCATTTAAAAAAATATTTTCCTGAAACATTTTGTATGTCATTCGATGT
>DTWI01000023.1 GCA_012963075.1 Fidelibacterota bacterium | reverse complement strand
TTATTGGATGCATTTTTATTGCATGTTCCTACCATAGTAATATTTTTTAAATGGTAATTTGCTCTTTCATCAGAAAAGTAATCAAGGAAACGATAGCTTGATAAAATAAGTCCCTCTGTAAACGCTTGACAATTGTATGTTTCCATACCTCCAGTTGGACATTCAATTGCTAAAGAACTATATTTTTTATCAATAATAAAATTAACGACAGAACCAGCTGCTCTTCTAAAATTTTCAGCAGTTGCTTCATTTTTCTTTCCTAATCCAAAAAATAAAGTTTTTTCTTTTTTACTAAATGAAAATGCTAAATCCCCAACTTTTCCTTTCATTTGACCACTAGTGATTGTCCAATGTTTTTTATCGTCTTCAAAAATTCCTTTTGCAATCACATCTGATTTAACATTTTTCAAATTCTCTTTATAATGTAATTTATTAATATGTGCCATTCTTACTCCCTATTCACAATTTAAATTATGATTAAACTTAATTAATTTTCCTTCATCATCTCTAATCACAGCAACAAAAGTAATGTTAGCTGTACACGCTAATCTTTGACCATGCTCTTTGCTCTCGGCAAAAGCCTTAATCTCTATTTCAAGAGATGAATTTCCTGTTCTTATAACTTTGGATTTACAATTTACCCAATCTCCCAAAAAAATGGGTTCTTTAAATTCTACTTTATCCATAGCACGGGTAACTACACCCCAAGCATCTGTTTTTTTTAAAAAATCATTGGCAGCTTTTACACCGGCAAGATCTAACCATGCCAACATATTTCCACCAAATAAAGTACCAGCTGTATTAATATGTTGCGGTTGAACAAGTTCTGAGTATTCTGATATTTCACTCACGGCATTAATTTAAAAAAATTTTCTGTTTTAGCATCAGTTATTTATAAAAAAAACAACTATTATTGCAGAATCATATCAGAAGCTTTCTCAGCTATCATAATTGTAGGAGCATTAGTGTTACCGCGGGTTACATTAGGCATAATCGATGCATCGACTACACGCAACTTTTTAATACCATGTACACGCAATTGTGAATCAACTACTGCCATATTATCTGTTCCCATTTTACAAGTACTGGTAGGATGATAAACAGTTTCTGCAGTTTCTTGGATATAATCTTCAATCTTTTTATCATCAGTTAATGGCTGTTCTGGCATAAAATAGTCAGAACGATAAGCTTTGAAAGCATCAGATAAACCAAGTTTTTCTGTAATCTTATATCCAGTAATAGATCTTCTTATATCATCATCAGTACTCAAGTAATTGTGATCAATACTTGGACTCACTCGAAAATCTGAAGATGATAATCTTACCATACCTTTACTGGTGGGATTCAAAACTAGTCCACCAATTGAATATCCATTTCCCTTTTTAGGGTTATCAAAACCATGGTTTACGAAATAACAAGGTCCAAAATGAAACTGTATATCTACAGTGGGTTGGTCTGGTGAAGATTGTATGAAACCGCCTGCTTCTCCAATATTACTAGTAAATGGCCCTTTCTTCGATAAAAAGTAGTGAAACAGATATTTCACCACCATTGGAAATTTTTCTGCAGAATCTAAGGATCCTTTATAGCTAGAATTAAAGATAGTGTAATATGTTAAATGATCTTGGAGATTCTTCCCTACTCCAGGTAGATGTTCTTTTACTGGAATTCTATGTTTTTGCAATTCTTCGCCATCACCAATTCCAGATAACATTAAAATTTGAGGACTATTGTATGCTCCTGCACTTAAAATTACTTCTTTATTAACCACAACTTCACATGCTTTTCCTTTTTGATGATAAATCACTCCAGTAGCACAATTATCTTCAATTACAATGCGTTCTACTTGTGCATTGACTTCAATAGTTAAATTTTTACGCTTGCTTGCAGGATGAAGATAGGCCATAGCTGCACTACAACGTGCACCATCTTTATGGGTTACTTGATAGAGGCCAAATCCTTCTTGTTCGGTTCCATTAAAATCGTGATTGAATTTATAACCTAATTCTTGTGAGGCTTTCACAAATACATCGGATAAAGGGTTCGTATAAGTACGATTGGTTACATTCAAAGGTCCACCTTGACCGTGATATTCATCATTAATAATTTCTTGATTCTCTGCCTTTTTAAAATATGGTAATACCTCATCGTATGACCACCCTTCGTTACCAAGTGCATTCCATTCATTGTAATCATGTTTACTTCCACGAATATAAATCATGGCATTAATAGTACTAGATCCTCCCAAAACTTTTCCTCGAGGAAGATATAGTTCTCGATTTTTCATATTTTTTTGAGGGGTTGTAGCATAATCATAATCAAATTTAGTCTTATAAAGTTTTGGAAATTGAGCAGGGATTTGAATATTTAGTGCCTTATCATTACGACCGGCTTCTAAAATTAATACACTATTTTGACCATTAGCACTCAATCTGTTAGCTAACACACATCCAGCCGAACCAGCACCAATGATTACGAAATCATAATTGTTTTTCATATTAGATACTTCAAGATAAATTTAGTATACAATCAAGCTAAATATCTACAAACAAAAATTAGGTTAAAACTGATCTTCTTCAGTAGAACAATGCTTCCTTTTATAAGAAATTGAATTATTTATGACAAATTGAACAATCAATTTACGTAGAAAGTAAAAAAGAAAAATTATAGATATTCTTTAGCAACTTTTTCACCCTCAGAAATATCAACTCTCGATAGTACTAAAGCACCAAGAATAAAGAGTATCATAATAGATTGTAGTCCAATACGTGCAGATAATACATGGTCATCTATTGTATTGTTTAATATTAATGTAACCGATCCCATCAATAATGGACCTATAACCGCGGCAAATTTACCCCACATGTTAAAAAATCCAAAGTATTGAGCTGATTTATTCTCAGGAATAATGCGAGCATAGAGACTTCTGCTAAGTGTTTGAATTCCTCCCTGGAAACAGCCAATCATCCCTGCAATGATATAAAAATGCCATCCTTCAGTAACAAAATATCCAGAAAAAATAATAACCATGTACGCAGCAATTGCAAAATAGATTGCATTTTTAACGCCTATTTTATCCGCAAATTTTACATAAAGTAAGGTTGCAAAAAATGCTACAAATTGAACTAATACAAGAGCTCCCATAATTGTTGTACTATCAAAGCCAAGTGTAATTCCAAAATCAGCTGCCATTCTTACGGTGGTATCTACACCGTCAATGTAAAGCCAGTATGCAATCAAAAATGTAAAGACAACTTTAAGATGTCGTATTTCATTAAAAGTATTTTTTAATTGTTTAAAACCAGATTTAATAGTTTGAAGAGTGGTTTCAGTCTTGTGATATTTTGGCTCTTTAACAAATAATACAATTGGAATAGAAAATATCGCCCACCACAATGCAACACTTACAAAAGACCATTTAATACCTTCTACACTATCAGCAAATCCAAAAAAGGATGGATATGTAATCATGAGAAAATTAATCACAATCAGAATACCTCCACCGATATAACCGAAGGCATATCCTACAGCAGAAACATAATCAACATTATCTTTATTACTTACAGCTGGTAAAAGCGAATCGTAGAATGTATTTGCACCTGAAAATCCAACTGTAGCAATCACATAGGTCAGGAGTGCAATCTGCCACATTCCTTGACTAACAAGAGCAAGTCCAGCTGTCATAAGAACGCCTAGAAAAGCAAAAAATACTAGAAATCTTTTTTTATAAGTGCCCCTATCAGCAATTGCTCCCAAAATAGGAGCCAATAAAACAACGATAATAGATGCAACTGAATTCCCTAATCCCAAGTAAAAAGTACTAATCGATAAGTTTTCTGGATTAGACCAATATTGTGCGAAAAAAATTGGGAAAAATCCTGCCATAACTGTGGTTGCAAAAGCGGAGTTAGCCCAATCATATAATGCCCAACTATAGATACTTTTTTTCACAGCTACCCCTTCTTAATAGACAACTTAAGTGTTATGCCTTTGAAATCAAAAGACTCCCTTAATGCATTGTGAAGATACCTTTTATAAGGCACCGAAATCAGCTTTGGATAATTACAGAAAAAAGCAAATAAGGGTGGTGAAATTTGGACCTCATCAATAAATTTTATCTTTACTGATTTACCTTGTAATGCTGGTGGTGGATATTTTTGTACTGTTTTTGCTAACCAATTATTTAATTCTTTAGTATTAATCTTTTCTTTGTGCTTATTAAACACGTCCCAAGCTTCAGACAAAATGTTCGAAATACGTCTTTTTGTTAGTGCAGAAACAAATAATATAGGATAGTTCTCTAAAAGACGGAAAGAATCAAACATATCCAGCATAAATGAATCTGCTGAAATATCTTTTTTCGACGTCAAATCCCATTTGTTAACAAGAATAATCATAGATTTTCCTTTTTTAATAATTTGACTTGCAATTGTTTTATCCTGTTTTGTGAATCCTTTTTCAGCATCAATAACAAACAATACAATATCAGATCTCATTAGGGAATCTATTGCTCTTAACGAGCTATAAAATTCGATATCAGTATCAATTTTACTTTTTTTACGCAATCCCGCTGTGTCAACGATTTTTACTATTCTTCCGTGCCATTGAATATTAGTATCAATCGAATCTCTAGTAGTCCCAGCAATCTCTGAAACAATTGCTTGTTCTTTCTGAATAATACTATTAAGCAAAGACGATTTTCCCACATTTGGCATACCGACAATTGAGATTGAGAAAGATTTATCGTTTAGGTTAGCCTGATTTGAGGAATACGATCCATCTAACAATATATCTAGCACATCTCCAACTCCAGAACCATTAAGAGCTGAAATCCCTATTGGATTGTTCAATCCAAGATTAAAGAATGGTAGGATATTATTTTCAAGCTGATTTGGGACATCACATTTATTAACCGCTAGTACATATTTTTTATTTGACTGTCTTACCAACTGGCTTAAATGTTTATCATTTGGATTTAGTCCATTTTTTCCATCCACAAGAAAAATTATACAATCACATTCTTTTATTGCTTCTAAAATTTGTTCTTTAATTTTTTTATCAAAAATATCTTCATTTGAATCAACAAAACCACCAGTATCTATAATATCAAATTTTGTATTTAACCACTCACCAAAAGCATAGATTCTATCACGTGTAACTCCTTCGGTAGAGTCCACAATAGATGTTCTTCTTCCAGACAATCTATTAAAAAGTGTCGACTTACCAACATTAGGACGTCCAATTATAGCAATTCTGGGATTTTTTTTCATTTCGGTGAATTATAGTGCTATAAAATTTATTTAGAAAGATAAAACAACAGATCTATCCAAAGGATTAGAGAAACTAGCCAGGCAATTGAAAAGAAAGATGCTCTTCTAATAACTACAGGATTTATTTCTCTAATGGAAAAATGAATGGCTCTTGCAGCAACATAAATCCAAGCCATTACAACAGTAAATTGAGTTATGTGATTTGTTACAAATGCTAAAATACAATACAAATAAAAAAACAACGGTGCTTGATGTAAATTTTTATAATGCTCTCTAGAAGATTGTACTTTTTTAGGAACTTCTTTCCATGGAAACATATACTTCATCCATCGAGGATCCATCTCTTTATCTTTGATTGCCTTAATAACAGTACTTCGATTAAGATAAGCTTGAAAATAAGTTAAAAATACAAGAGGAAATATTGGGAATAATATTTGTACTGATTCCACCTATTAACCCAAATAAACTCGGAGAGGTTCGCTACGTGTTTTATGAGCAAGACGTCTTATTGCTTTTTCTTTAATCTGACGCACACGTTCACGTGTTAGGCTAAATTGTTCACCAATCTCATTCAGTGTAAAAGATCGATCTCGATTGATGCCAAAATACATCTCAATTACAGAGCGTTCTCTATCTGTTAGCGTACTTAAAGCGGATGCAATTTCTTCCTTCATGGAAGTATCCATTACTTTATTATCAGGATTTTTTTCTTGTTCATCTTGAATAACATTAATAAGTGAACTATCCTCTCCATCTGAGAATGGTGCATCTAATGAACTATGTCTTCTTGAATACTGTAGAGCATTGAACACTTCATTGGTTCCAATATCAAGTTGGTGACTAATTTCTTCAACTTTTGGTTGTCTACCAATTTCCGCTTCTAACTTTTCAGCTGCTTTGGTAATCTTTGTGATTGTGCCTACACGATTTAAAGGCAATCTAATTAATCGTCCTTGTTCAGCAAGTGCCTGTAGGATAGCTTGTCTAATCCACCATACTGCATATGAAATAAATTTAAAACCTCTTGATGGATCAAAACGTTTTGATGCCTTAATTAACCCTAAATTTCCTTCATTAATAATATCAGAGAGAGATAAACCATTGCCTTGGTATTTTTTTGCAACAGAAACAACAAATCTTAGGTTTGCTTCAACCAATTCTTTCATTGCTTCTTTATCGCCTTTTTCTATTCGAACTGCAAGCTCCACTTCTCTTGCTGGTGGTAAAGGTTCATATTGAGAAATTTCTGACAAATACATGCTAATAGTCCCACTAGCAACCTTTGATCGTCTAATTTTTTCGTTAGCACGTTCCTTTGCAGCTTTTACTTTATCTTCTGGTGACAGCTCTTTTTCAATCTGCGTTGCAAGTGCATCAGCATCAGTTGATTCGATGTTTTTTAGTTCTTTTGCTAGTTGTTTTTTGGAAAGTTTTTTTGCGCTCAATTGATAATCCCTCTTTGAAAAAATATTGACTTTATCACGAGTCAGAAATTTACAAAATTATTTATATTTTCCAAGCTATTTATATAAGGCTTAATTATTGCCAAAAAGTAAAAAATTATTTTTTAAAAGCAGAAATAGCTTCTTTAATGTCAATAAATTTAAATTTATAACCACTTTCCAAGGTACGATTTGGTATAGTTTTAGGACCATATAACAACATTTCACTCATTGGAATAATATTTCTAGCAAAATAAATTGGTATAACCATGGCATTAAAATCTTGATGAGTGGTAGAACTAGGAGCAACTAAGTTAAATGCTCCTTTTATATTATTTATAATTGAAAATTTAATAAAACCAACCACATCATCAACATGAACCCAAGGAAAAAAATGATTCTTAGCACCCATATGAGGGACGAATCTCACAAGATTATAAAATTCTTTTGTTAAAACAACACCAATACGCAAATTCACAACGCGTATTCCTTCTTTTGTAAAAATATTGCATGATTTTTCGTTTAACTTGCACACATCCGCTAGAAAAGTATCTCCATTAGGAGAAAATTCATCAACAGCTTCATTATAAATCGCATCTTTTTTAGCATAAAAACCCACTGCAGAAGCATTAATAAACGTTTGAGGTTTAATATGATTTATTTCAAGAAAACTCTTTAAATCTTTCGTGATATCTACTCTGCTGGATTTGATTCTTTGCTTAATTTTTCTAGTCCAAATCTGCATCACAGACTCTCCGCTCAATTTTATAACAATATTAATATTTTTTAATAAATCAAGATTATTTGTATTCCAATCAACTAAAGAAACATTGTCATCAAACTTTTTATAATATTTCTTGGGATTCCTTGATAGAAGAACTATATGATGATCTTTTTCTAATAATGATTCGACTAACTTTGTACCAATAGTCCCTGTACCACCAACGATAAGAATATTCATTTCTTGGAAAGACTAGAAATGACTGATTTGATTTTTGCTTGTGTCTCGCTACGAAACCAATTATCAATCAATACGTCATATTCAAATTCAGCATCATGCATTAACGATTGTTTTAATCTAGTAAACGGTTCTCCAGCATTAATATAGAATTTTGCTAATTCTTTAGCTCTTTTTAAAGCTTCAGCAGTTGCTCTCTTTTTACCTATGAAAGGATTGCCTATATATTCATTAATCAAACCTTTTTTATATGCTTCTTTTGGGGTATACATTTTACATTGGGTTGCAACTTCAAATAAATTATCTCTACTAATTGAATGGGATATAATAGATAGCATATCAGAGGGTAAATCAATCCCAATATACATTTCATTGAGGCCCATTTTATGTGTACCAAACATTCCATAACGATAATCAGATGCAAGTGCCATCAAACATCCTCCAGCAATTGCATGTCCGCCCACTATACTAATTACCGGACCAGGAAATTGTCTAAATGATACTAAAAGATTCCGCAAAGTAGTAAAAATGGTAGAAACTTCACTTTTTTCTTTAGCATTCATCAAATCTTTTAAATTTAAACCTGCACTAAATATTTTATTGTTTCCTAAAATAATTACTGCTTTACATGAATTATAATCAAGCTCTGCCATCAATTCTTTTGCTCTAGTAACGCTTAAGAGATTTGGGCCTTTTTCACCCATTTGGATAATTTTAATTTCATTTTCTACTGTAATATTCATTTTAATATCTTTTATTCCATTTGTTCTTTAATAACATCAAATACTGGAACAGTTTTTTGAGCAACATAGTCAAAACAAACAAGCGTGGTAACACATTTGATTGTACAATCATTTTCTCCTTCTAAAAATAAACCATATTCATAATCAAAACTTTTGTTTCCGAGTCGTGATACCCTAATACCGATTTGTACTTTCTGTGGATGGTTAACTTGCTTATAAAAATCAAGTTTCATCGATCCAATAATGAATGGGAAAGAATCTCTATTATAAGCATCAAATCCCAAATCATTTGCATGACGTATTCTTACATCTTCAAAATATGCAACAACTGTTCCATGGTTAAGATGGCCTAATGAATCTTCATCATACCATCGGGTTTCTAAATCATAAAAAGTCTTAAATTGTCCTCGTGTCATTACTTAATTAAAAATTGTGAATTTTCATTAGGAAAAATACATTTTTCTTTTTTTCCAAACCAGCTATATCTTTTTCTTGAAACTAAATTGTATATTTTGTCTGCTAGAAATCTTGGAATAACAAATCTCAAATATTGCAAAGGATGATTTAAAAATTTCAAAATTATAAATGCTGCTTCCGATTCTTTAAAAACTTTATCACCTTGTTTTACAATAACAGTATCTATATCTGAGGTTTCATCCATATTTAGAGTTCTTTTGGCATAATTAGACTGCAAGGGACTATATTGAATTCTCTTTTCATAATCGTGTCTTATAGAAAAATCAACAAGATTAGAACATAAAAAACAAATTCCATCGTAGTATATAACTAATTGAGGTTTCATCAAATAATTGAGGTTTCATTAAAAAATAAAAGGAATAATAAAAGCTGTTTTTTTCTTGTATTCTTTATGCTCTTCAAAACGAGATAAAGATTTGTCAATTCGAACCATCCCCGGAATCCATATAGACAGTACAAATGCACCTAAAATTAGTATCGGTATCCACCAAAAATTAGATTCAATAGTTAGGAGGAGAAAACCAGTATAAATTAATAATTCACCAAAATAATTTGGATGCCTGCAGTGCTTCCATAAACCTTCTGTCATCAACCCTGAATTATGCTTTAAAAAGATATATTTTTGCATATCTGACACAAAATGATAGAATACACCAAAAATAAAAATAATAATTGAAGATACTATGACTTGCAGAGAAGCTTCATGGCCTTGGGCTGTTATAATAAAAGCAGGGGACCAATATGCCATTAGACAACAGAGCATAAAAATGGCATATGGTATATTTGCCTTTTCTTCCCAGCTTTTATCAGGAAAGATATTGCTTTTCATTACCCACATAATTCCATATGAACCATGCAAACAAAAATAAATCCATGCCGTTATATTCTCTGTTTGATTAAAATAACAAATCAGACCAAGGACGGTTATCCAAGTAACACTTTTAGAAAAATCAATGATGTATTTTTGTTTAATTCG
>DTWI01000022.1 GCA_012963075.1 Fidelibacterota bacterium | reverse complement strand
TTTATTGACAATTTTAGTCAACCAGATATGCCGCCTTTTTTCAACTCATCAAACACCAGATTCGATTATAACTCATTTCCGAAGACAACTAATCATCAATTACACTTTCACCAAATAATTCTTGCACTTCTAAACTTCTAGAAATAATTCCTTGTTGTTGGGCATAAAATATCATTTTCTCCAATGTTATCTTATTTGATGATAACCCGTAGGGCCATATCTCCTGACCAAAAATTTTATGCATTTCTTCCATTACAGAAGGCAAGAACGGAATCATAGTTGCGTATGCTCCATTATTCCAGAGAGCTTTCAGAGTTTTTTTGCGTGCTTCAAGCAATGCTTTGTAGACACTTTTTAATACCCATGGATATTTTTGGTATATATCCTTACGTAATACAACGCAATGCATAATAGGATAAACTCCAGTTCGATTGAAATATTCTATCTCTGAAGACTTATATTCTGGGAACAAGCGTCGTACCTCTTTTGATCTTCTTAGAAAACATTCAGGTACTTCATGAAGAAAAGCAGCATCTATTTCACCCGATTCAAGAAGATCTGACAATGTTTTCTTTTTCTCAATATATTTGATGTTAAGATTTTCAGGGAAGCGAATTGGCACCCGAGATGGCTTTAACACCATCCATTCCACACTATTAAATTTAAGTCCGTATTCCTCTGTTAGCATACCTATGACCCATAAAGGCGCTGTCATACCCCATTCCAGAAGAGCAATTCTTTTCCCGTTTAGATCTTTTGGGCTTTTAATATCAGAATTGACGTTATAATAAATATTGGAATGTCGAAAAGCCCTGCTAGGAAATGCAGGCATTCCTACAAATGGTGATTCTTTACTGGAGATTAAATGACAATGGGCTCCCATTGACATTTCTGATATTTCGAATTCTAAAAAGTTACACTGACGATAAAACAATTCAACAGGCTCCAGATTAATTACCTGCAGATCAATTCCTTCAGGAACAACTTGACCCTTTGTCAACAAGCCCGTCCTATCATAATCTCCAAAAGCAGCGGTAAGTCTTAGTTTAGAAGCCAATGCTTACTCCCTATCTATACTCATATTTTATATAATCTTTTTTGGAGCCTAATTCGATTCCAATTTAAGCGTCATTTTTAGATAACCTGTCTCAATGCTGATAAACAATCCTTATAATTCAGTTTTGGTTTATGTGGTATGTTTTTTACATAACGATTGCCTTAATTATCCATTTTTCAGATAAATATATTTACTAAGAACTTCATTTTTTATATAGAGTTTCCTTTTCAACTTCATTATATTCATTCCATGGAGCTACAATTCTTTCGATTTTTTTTATCAGTTCCGTAAACAGGATACCCATGATTGAGAGAAGAATGACAACCGCCAACATGCTAGCGATACGATGTGTTTCGCCAAAAACCAGGATAAGACCACCCATGCCAACCATCTGTAGAAACATTTCTGCTACAATAACGCCTACTAATGCGCGTCCAAGTCCGAGACGTAGTCCAGCCATTATGAAAGGGACAGAATATGGTATTATTATGTGCAAGAATAAATTTCGCTCATTAGCACCAAAAGATTTTCCTACCTCTAATAAAGTCTTTTCTGTCGATCTAACTCCTGTATAAGTGTTTATCATTGTATCGAAAACTGTTCCATAGAAAATTATGAAAAAACGACCCCAAAAACCTATTCCAATCCAAACTATGACCAATGGAATCAGTGCCACTCTCGGCAAAGCATATAATGCGTTCAAATATGGTTCAACTATATCTTGAAGAAACCTAGATCTCCCCCACCATAATCCAAATAAAATACCTGTTACAGAAGCAGTAAAGTAGCCTAACAACATAGCTGAAATTGTTGTCAGCATGGCCTTAGGTAGTTTTCCCGAAGATATCAACTCAGGGTATTCAGAAATAACTCGGCTCAGTGGTGCAAATAAAACGGGGTTTGTTAAATGGCCAAGAATTTCCCAAAATACAATGAAAATAATGAATGTACTGAAATAAACGATCCAAGGATTCAGATCCGTAAATATAAGAATCCTCTTTCCAATACCTACATTTCGATTTTGAGCGGAAGAGACAATAATATTAGATATATTTTTGTTTGGCATAATTAAGGTAAATCTATTATTAACAGACTTACGATGATTTTTTTTAAGTCAAGTGTTTACTAAAAGAACATAATTGATGAAGGATACTGCTATGATAAATCCCAGTTAAAACTATTTAAATTAATCAGAAATTATCTTCAGTTATTCTTTTATTTCCCCAAAGATGTAATCTAGTTGCAAACACATTTCATAGTTTGAGACAAACCCCATTATGTTGGTTAATCTTCCAAATTGTTTCGCCAAGGGGCAATAATCCTTTCTAGGATCTTAACTAATTCTGTAAAGCCCGCGCCAAAGCACATTAGTATGAGCAATACAGATAGTACTACATCTGTGGAAAGACTCGCGCTGTATATCATTAGCAAACCACCAAGACCAGTAAGACGTAAGCTCATCTCTGCTACTATAAGACCTACAATTCCTCGACCAATGGCCAGTCGTAGGCTGGATACTATATAAGGCACTGTATACGGCCATATGATGTGAAGAATGATTTTGGATTCGCTGGCACCAAAGGAATTGCCGACTTCCAACAATTGCGAGTCTACCTGTCTAACCCCCATGGATGTATTTATCAAAATGGGAAAAATAACCCACAAAGCAACATAGAGAATCTTGCCAGTGTTGATGGAAACCTGGGACCTTGGCATGATTACGAAGGGCACACACGAAGACCAAGGCCACCTGAATGCAGTCAACAATGCCATCC
>DTWI01000021.1 GCA_012963075.1 Fidelibacterota bacterium | reverse complement strand
ATATGGTTTTGTTCCTGTTGTTGGTGCTATATCTACGTAAGGCCACGTAGCTATAAATGCACTATAATCGTCAAAATCAACATCCCAATCACCATCACTATCTCCCAAGAGTGATCCAAAATAATAAAAAGATGCAGAAACTGTAGTTGAATTTAAACCAACCAAATCTTGTGCATATACATTCACATGATATTGTTGATAATCACTTAATCCTAGAGAATTAAGATGGATAATTCCACTGATAGGCTGAAATGTCACTGGTAGTATATCATCACCGCCAACAGATGAACCAACAGATATGAAATAAAGTTGTACGCCTGTAGTAGCATCATAAAAATTATCTACTTGTAATTTAAGGTCAGGATTTTGAATAATATATTGACTATCTTGAATATTTGTAATTGTTAATGTACCAGCCGTAGGATTAACTCTGTCGACAATTACTACAATTTCATTTGAAGCGAAATTTGAGTCTCCAGATGTATTTCCTGTGACACTGCCTTCAGCAATTGATACTTTTACTTCTCCATCAACAACAGCTTCAACATCAAAACTATAATTAATACCATCTCCACCATTAAAACTAGTAACTACCGCATTGCTAAGTACTAAATCGTCTTGGGTAAATCCAGTAACAGATTCACTAAAAGTAACGTCAATAGAAAAACCATCATTGGATGTTGCAACAGAAGTACTTGAAGTTAAAACAGTGTTTACGCCACTTACAACTTGTGCCCAACCCCAACCATTTGCCCATGCATATCCTTCTAAGGCTTGTTCTTCAGAAAACATGCGCATTTGATCATCATATGTATAATCCATATAATTCATAAATTGATCACCTTTTCCGCTACTACTAATACAACTATTTTCTGACTGTCTACCATAAAAATTGCCACTACCAGCTGGCCATTCATATATATTTGCAGATCGATTGTTCACAGTTTGTGCTGGAACATCAGACCAATACTGAAACCCGCAATTACTAGCATTAAAAATATGATTATAAGTAAAATTATGCCCTAATTCATGAGAAAGTGTTCTTCCTCGTTCATAACCTGATATTGTACCAGGATTTTCAACTGAACCAACTGATCCTGTTATAACTACTGATTCAGGCCATCCTAAATAAGCCTGTCCCAACAACCCACCAGATAAAGGAGCAATATACATATTTAAATATCCAGATTGATATCCTCCAGCACCTCCTCCATCGGGGGTAATAGAACCAGCAAGACTACTTGCTTCACTCACTCCAGATACTGAAGATTGACTAATCTGATATCTACGAATTGTTACGCCTTCTACTAAATCTGCACCATTCCTCTCTCCTTGAGCTCCAACAAATTCAATTTGGTGACTACCTCTCACTCCTTGAAAACTATAATCAATGCCTGGATCATTTGGTGCATCGCTGGGATTTGGAGCAGATGGTATTTCATCACCATCAGGATTTATTCCTTTAAAATCTAGATTAATTTGATCAAAATTATATCCAATCTGGGCTTTGTTAAGATTACCTGATGATGTTTGATAAAGCACATGGAAAATAACTGGAATATAAACCGTATTTTTTTTATCTCCATTTGTGCGCCACTCAGGATTTTCTCTTAATAGCTGTTGTGCTTTTTGGATATATGCATCTCGTTCAGCAATAAATTCTGGGTTGGTAAGTTGTAATTCTTGCTCTAGTTCATCTGTAGCACATCTAATCCATTGACTATGATTGTGTTGTGCGTTCAATACAGCAAAAAAGGATAGAATGAATATTATTTTTTTCATAGAAATAATTGCAAATAATTTAAAAGGTATTATAGAGAATGCAAATAAAAAATAATGCCTTATGCTTTAAACAATTTATCTGCTTCTTTATAATACGTGTCTACAGTAGCTAACCTCACATCTTCATATCCTCTAACTAAATCTGGTAGTTCAGAAAATTTTAATAAATTTTCATATTTTCCATTGGATATTTCATTAATGTTACTGGTGAGTATTGTTTTATAGTGATGAAGAATTTCTTTATCAGTTTTACGTACATCGCTACTAAACCAAGACATAAAATCAAACTTAGTTCCTCTTAGAAATTTCATTCTCTTTAGACCCATATATCCATACTTAAACCATCTAGGTAGAGCAAGCTTGCTTTTCACCCCAGGAATTTTATTCAATAATGGAACATCTTTGAGCATTTTTAGAAATGGTGGATGAAGCATATAATAAAATTTTGCTGATTTTCCGAACTCTTGGTTTAGTGCAGTATTTAATTCAGCTTTTAAAGATAAACGTGCTACTTCGTATTCATCTTTTATTGCCATCAGTTTGTAAAGATATTTTGCAACATTTTTGGTGAGTAAAGATGAAGAATGTTCTCGTTTCTCAACAGAATGAATTTTTTTAACAAAATCAATATACTCTTCTGCATATTGTACATTTTGATAATCAACAAGTTCAGGAACACGGAATTCTAGAATTCGTTTTAATTCATCGTCTGGTTTTTTAATTTTATTAATTAAAGATTGAGAAACATCATTCAATTCTGGCTTTACCTCAATATCGCCAGATCTATATAAGTTCAATGATTGCAACCAATTTGGATCAGTAACTATCTTCCTACCCAGATTAAATGCATCTTGATTCTTTTTGACAACAACACCATTGATTCTAATAGCTTCTAAAATAGAATCTGCATTAAGAGAAATATATCCAGATTGGTATCCAGCTCCGATAACAATAAAATTTGCTTGCATATTGCTATCAAAAAAATGTTCAGATAATTCAGTAGCGTTCAAAAGAATATTTTCTTTAGAAAATTCTTTAATAAGATTAATCAAATGAGTGGAATCAGGATATTCTTTTTTTGTAGATCTTACCATATCTCCAGTTGGTATTTCAGATGTAGATATAACGGACATAGAACGTTTTTTATGTAATCTAGATAGGTTTACTGGATTCGTTCCTGTTAATAAATCAAATACCAAATATACATCGGATTCTCCGCTAGATACCCTACTTGAACATTCTTTATCTAAATCGCTTAAAATTTTTAAATGAGATACTACAGATCCTCCTTTTTGACTTAACCCGGTCTGATCTAAAGAAACAACTTTTTTATTTTCCAAAAAGGCAGCGGTAGAAATAATCTGATTAACTGTTACAACTCCAGTACCACCGATTCCTAACATGAAAATATTTGAGCTACCATTAGTCAAATTTTTTGGACTTGGCAATCTAGAAGAATCAAAACCTAGATCTGGTAATTGTCTTTTATCATTCTTATCTGAAGGAATAACTTTTATGAATGAAGGACAGTTGCCTTCTAAACATGAATAATCTTTATTACAAGAAGGTTGATCAATTTGTGTTTTTCGTCCAAATTCTGTTTTGACGGGTTGAACGCTTAAACAATTAGATTTAACCCCACAATCGCCACAACCTTCACATAATGCTTCATTAATGAATATTCTTTCTTTTGGTTCAGGTGCTTTACCTCTTTTGCGCAATCTACGTAAGTTTGCAGCACAAGCTTGATCATGGATTAAAACTGTAACTCCTTTAATTGATTTTAATTTTTTCTGCACACTAATAATTTCATCTCTATGAAAAATTTCAGTATCCTTATCCCATCTAGATCGTTTAATCGAATCATAAGCACTAGGATAGTCAGTTGTGATGACAACTTTCTTTACACCCTCAGATTTAAGATACTTTGTCAGTTCAGGTAAATCTAACGCTCCATCTGGTTCCTGTGCTCCTGTCATTGCAACGGCACGGTTGTATAAAATCTTAAATGTAAGATGTGAGTTTGAGGCAACGGCTTGTCTTAGCGCCAATGATCCAGAGTGGAAGAAAGTTCCATCTCCAACATTTTGGAACATATGTTCTTTTTCGATAAAAGGTTCCATTCCTACCCATTGTGCGCCTTCGCCTCCCATCTGTGTTGTACCAAATGCTTGACCATCATCAACAAACATTGCCATCAAATGGCATCCAATACCTCCAAATGCAGAATCACCTTCAGGCATTTTTAGTGTTGAAGTATTATGAGGACATCCTGAACAATAATACATTGAACGGTTCGAAAAAGATTGTGCATACACTCGATTATCTATTTCATCCAGAATAGTAATTCTTGTATTTGGAGTATCAATATTCAATTTTTCAGAATATCTCTTAAAGACAATTTTACTTACAGTATCTGCTGTTAATTCACCATAGCTAGGAATTAATTCATTATTATTTTCATCACATTTACCTACAATAATTGGCTTATTAGGTTTATTATACATTATTTCTTTTAAAAGCATTTCAATAAACGAACGTTTTTCTTCAACAACCATTATTTCATTCAATCCTTTGGAAAATTTATCAATAACGGAAGGTTCTAATGGATAAGTTAAACCAAGTTTCAATATTCGAATGCCAATCTTATTTAAATAATCGTGTGTCCATCCCAATGAGTCAAACGCTTCCATTACATCATAATATGTTTTTCCAGCGGTTATAATACCTATTGTATCATTTTCAGAACTAACAATAATTCTATTAATCTTATTTACGGAAGCAAAATGCTTAGCAGCTTGAATTCTTCCCAAATGAATTTCTTTTTCAGTTGGTAAACTATGATGACCAACTAATTTTGCGTTCTGAGTATGTGTCCATGGTTT
>DTWI01000020.1 GCA_012963075.1 Fidelibacterota bacterium | reverse complement strand
GAGTCATTATTGTTAATAGTTGCGTCAAAGTCTATGGATTCAGGATTGGATCCTCCATAGGATAAATCAAAGAAACCACCGATATCTGCATCATCAGGGTTTATTCCTCCAATCAGATAAACTCTTTCGCTAAAGATGATTTCTATATTAGCAGTTGGCGAAATGGTATCTCCAACATCAGGATTAAAAGATAGGCTGGGTGGAACTTGGTCTACTAAATTTATTTCGATCCCAGTCGTATCCAATAATGGTACACCAATTACGTTAAAAACTGAATGGACCGATGCCGGTTTAATGATAACTACTTCGCTACCGCTTGGTGGTTCGTTATAATCTATATTTAACCTTATTGCTTCTTCGCCGCCCGAAAGGGGATTGTCCAATAAGTTTGTAATCGAAGTAAATTCAGCCAAAGTAGCATTTCCGCCATTGGGTTCTATAGTTATTTCAAAATCAGAAATTTCCAGCCCTATGCCATTGCCCGCATAAACGTCCGGGTAATCCCCGCCATAAACTTCCTGGTTAAAATAATAGTCTATACTATTCAAACTTTCTGAAATATTTGTCGAATCAACGAGCAATGAATAGCCAATCCATGTACCAACAGTTGAACCCTGTATAAGTGTTTGCCGGTCATCAACTACCACATAATAATCACCAGCTTCCAGTTCTATTCGAGGTAACATATTTGCAATTGTTGGAAGTTGTATAAGTCCCGAAATGCATTGGAATTGATATTCTTCCCAGGTTCCATCAGGGTAAACAATATACCAGTGCGAATCATCTTGATAAAAAATCCAGGTTGACATGTCACAATCATTAAAAATTGCAATTTGGACATCCAAGGTCGTTGAATCGTCACAAGTGGTAACGTAAATCGTTCTTGGTTCCGTTAAGGTAAGTTTATATGCATAATCATTTCCGTTCCTCTGGTTTATACCCCCCTGGTTACCAATGTTAGGATCTAGGAAATCGGGGTCATCGGGTATTCCTGGAAAACTAAGAAAATCCCAATTATTACTGGTGATGCTCAAGTCGGTTACACGGTTAAATGGAAAATCTGCTTCAGTTAATTCTTGATCAAAGCATTGACTTTGATTTAGTGTGTCTACACCTGAAGTTGAGGTATCTTGCATTGATGTACCACCGCCATCATAAAGTGTACTGCTATTAATAGGGCCTATTTCAATAGTCTCACTACCGGCAACGGGTGGTTCATTAAAAACATTAAGATGTACCCGAACTGTCAGTTCCCCTCCTTCTAATGGATTACCATTGGTTTTGGTAATTTCATCTATAACAACTTCAGTTACATACCCATCGTTTTGGTTAAAATCTATTGTTAAATCACCCAGATCTATTGGTGCTTGATTATCCCATGGAAATTCATTACTAAAGACAGATTCATTAAGGGTTAAATCAATCCAGTCATTTTCTTCGTGCAGTTCAGTGGATACGATGTATGGTGCTTGACTATATTCAATTGTAATTCGAAAATTACCTGTTACTCCATTCCACCCATCTACAACGATATAATATGCGGTTGTATCTTGCCCCTCATAAGGAAAAAGTTCGTATTCATAGATTATAGGTCGATAATGAGCCTGATCAACTCCTATATCTGCTGAATCTGGTACAGCTGCTGATGCGTAAGTACATGCCCACGTATCTTCAGCGAAACAATCTACTTGAGCTCCTCCCAGCGGTTCAAGTGGATATCGGCAAGTGGGTAGAATAGTATCTATTGTACAAGTTTCGTCTAGAATGTATACGCCCATCTGTGCATCATACAAAGTTTCTGAATGACACAGAGAAATATCTATTGTTATTGTATCATGTACATTAAGAGTAAATACGATATCATCGCCATCACCAGCGCCTTGATTTGAAACATTAACATTATTTTCTCCTCCAACAGTCGTTGAATCAAAAGTGAAAGGAATTTGATCTACAATTACTTCTCCGCATCCAACGGATCCGCCCTGCGCATTGAGTTGAGATAGACAAAAAAGAAAGATGAATAGATAGGAAATAGATTTATTCATGTAATTTTAGTCTTAAACGCTAAAATTCTAATCAACATTGATCGTTGCTTTTCCATAAGATTTAATTGTAATAGGTTGATTATCAGGTGTAACCATTCTTGTTTGAGGCCGTAAGTATATGAG
>DTWI01000019.1 GCA_012963075.1 Fidelibacterota bacterium | reverse complement strand
GTTTTTGTGGGACCAAGTGGTTGCGGCAAATCAATATTGCTTAGAATGATAGCGGGTCTTGAAGATATAACTGAAGGCGAAATTGATCTTGATGGAAAAACTATTAATAAAATTGATCCATCTGATAGGGATATAGCTATGGTTTTTCAAAACTACGCTCTATACCCGCATATGAACGTATATAAAAACTTATCATATGGTTTAAAAAATAAAGGTGAATCGAAAGAAATCATTAATAAAAAAGTCAATGAAGTTGCTGAACTGCTAGAAATAAAAGAGTATCTTCAAAGAAAGCCAGCCCAACTTTCTGGAGGACAAAGACAAAGAGTAGCTATGGGAAGAGCAATAGTGAGAAACCCGAAGGTATTCTTATTTGACGAACCTCTTTCTAATCTTGATGCAAAATTAAGAGGTCAGGTAAGAATTGAAATTAAAAAATTACAACAAAGCATGAATGTTACAAGTGTTTTTGTTACTCACGATCAAGTGGAAGCTATGACACTAGGTGACAGAATGGCTGTAATTAATGAAGGTGTAATTGAACAGATTGGAACCCCGATAGAAGTTTATGAAAAACCCAAGAGCAAGTTTGTTGCGGAGTTTATCGGAAGCCCTCAAATGAACTTTATCAATGGAACAATTAAAAATAATAATTTTGAATCAAAGGGCCTTAAGTTAAATATAGATTTAAATATTGATAATGCAAATGTTGCCTTAGGCTTTCGAGCAGATGATTTGGAAATAAAAGAAGATGGTGAAATAAGTTTAAATATAGACATAATTGAAAAACTTGGTTCTGATAGCATCATTTACGGAAGAGACAAAAATGGGGAATCTATTTGTTACAAAGAAAGTGGTAATACTAAATTGGGCATTGGTGAAAATATAAATATCTCCATCAATGTTGATAACGTTCATATTTTTGATGAAAAAAAAGGTAAAAGACTAAATTAAAAAATTTTTTCATTAATCTGTCCACCACTAACCACGATTTATAAAAAAAACCTCAATTGATTTACGTCCGGATAAAATTAAGCTTGACAAGAGTTAAGTAAAACGTTTTACTAAATTGTATTACTATTTAAAAGTATAAAAAATACTATGGAGGAAAAATGAGAATACTAAAATATTTAGTTATTTTAAGTACAATATTTGCTTCATCAATTTCTTCGGCAGGTACATTGGTTGTAAACTCTAACCAATCTGGCGAATCATCAGAAGCGGCATTTAATGCTTATGTAGCGGCATTTGAAGCGGCACACCCTGATATTGATGTGCAAGTAAATTTAACTGAGCATGAAGCATATAAAACAGCTATCAGAAATTTCTTGGTTGCAGAAGCGCCGGATGTAGCCATTTGGTTTGCTGGCAACAGAATGAAATTCTTTGTCGACCAAGACTTGTTCATGGACGTGAGTGATGTTTGGGCTGATGCTGACCTTAATAACATAATGTCATCTTCAAAAGCATCATTGACTGTTGATGGGAAACAGTATGGCGTTCCTTGGGGTTATTACCAATGGGGCGTTTATTACAGAAAAGACATTTTTGATAATCTTGGATTGAACGTTCCTCAAGATTGGGATGAGTTTAAATGGGTATGCGCAATGCTAAAGAAAAATGGCATTACACCAATTACTATTGGAACAAAATATCTTTGGACTGCGGGTGGCTGGTTTGATTATCTCAATTTAAGAGTGAATGGATATGAACACCACATGGATCTTACTGCTGGTAAAATAAGTTATGAAGATTCATCTTTAGATGCAGTATTTGATGCTTGGAGAGAATTAATCGATCCTGGTTATTTCTTGGAAGACCACGCAACTTATTCTTGGCAAGAAGCTCAAGCCCCCCAAATTAATGGTGAGGCAGCCATGTATCTGATTGGTAACTTTTACGTACCTGCGTTAGAATCCGCTGGTGTTGTAGACAAAATGGATTTCTTCCAATTTCCACCGATAGTCGAAGGTATTGGTACCTTTGAGGATGCCCCAACGGATACAATGCATATACCAAGTGGCGCCAAGAATGTGGAAGATGCAAAAAAATTCCTTGCGTTCATGTCTGATCCAGCAGCCGCTACAAATTGGGCAAAAATGGCCGGTATGTTAAGCCCTAATTCTTTGGCAGATGCACCAACAGATCGATTCCAAAAAATGGGTTTTGCAATGTTGAATGCGGCTGACGGCTTAGCTCAATTCTATGATCGCGATGCAAATCCTGATATGGCAAAAGCGGGTATGGAAGGTTTCCAAGAATTTATGGTTAAACCTGATCGTGAAGGTAAAATAAGAGCACGAATAGAAAAAGAAAGAGAACGTATTCACGGTCCGTTATAATTTGTATACTTGAGGCGGAAATCAAATTCCGCCTCAATTTTTTCTAAAAAAATGACATTCTGGCAAAGAAATCAATTAAAATTTGCACCATTTTATTTCTTGGCTCCAGGGTTAATATTATTTTTAATTTATGTAATTTATCCAATCATTGATTCTATCTGGGTAAGCTTTCATGAATGGAATGGAATGCCAAAAGATACCCTAAAAGATGACGGTACGCCTAAAAATTGGAAATGGGTTGGGTTTGGAAATTACATTGTTTTATTTCAAGATGAAGATTTTTATGTAGCTTTTTTTAATAATGTGAGATGGCTAATACT
>DTWI01000018.1 GCA_012963075.1 Fidelibacterota bacterium | reverse complement strand
TATTGAAACAGAATCTTTATTAGTCGATGCTGCATGTATGGATTTAGTTAGAAGACCAGAAGATTTTGATGTTATAGTTGCTAGTAATCTTTTTGGAGATATTCTAAGCGATTTGGGTGCAGGTATTACTGGGGGTATGGGTACTGCTCCAAGCTCTAATATTAACCCTTCTAAAAATTCTCTTTCCATGTTTGAACCCGTTCATGGGAGTGCACCTGATATTTCAGGTAAAGGTATAGCAAATCCATTAGCTGCAATTTTATCATGTTCTATGATGGCATCTTATTTAGGTTATCCTAAGATTGAAGATATAATTAGACAAGCTGTACAAAAAACTATAAATGATAACATTATTACAAAAGATATGGGTGGTAATAATTCTACTGAAGAAGTTATTAAAAATGTAGTATTAAATATAATGAGTTAATACATAGGAAATAAAATAAATTGAAAAATATTTATAATCATTCAGAAATAGAAGAAAAATGGCAGATGAAATGGGATAGAGATGGTATTTATAATGCTCAAGATAATGTGAGTGGTAAAGAAAATTATTATGCTTTAACAATGTTTCCATACCCGTCAGGTGATTTACATATGGGTCATTGGTATGCATTTGCTCCGGCTGATGCTCATGTTAGATTTAAGCGTATGGAAGGTTATAATGTTATGCATCCCCAAGGATTCGACTCTTTTGGGCTTCCGGCAGAAAATGCTGCTATAGAAAGAGGAGCAGATGCTAGAGAATGGACTTATAACAATATTGATAATTTTCGTAGACAGTTTAAAGAGATGGGAACTTCTTATGATTGGAATAGAGAGTTAATTACTTCTGATTCAGAATATTATAAATGGAATCAGTATTTTTTTCTTAAATTTTATAAACAAGGATTAGCATATAGAGAACACGCTCAGGCTAATTGGTGTCCAAAATGTCAAACTACTTTAGCAAATGAACAGGTGAAGGAAGGGGCATGTGAAAGATGCGAATCCATTGTATCAAAACGAGATTTACCTCAATGGTTTTTTGCTATTACAAAATATGCAGATGAATTATTAGATATGGATTCAATGGATTGGCCTGAAAAAATAAAAATCATGCAAAAGAATTGGATTGGTAAATCTACCGGAGTTACATTATCTTTTGATATAAGTGAATTTTTACAAAATGAAAAAATTGAAACCTTTACTACAAGAATTGACACAGTTTTTGGTGTGACTTTTGTAGTTTTAGCGCCGGAACATCCTATAGTAAAAAATATTGTACAGCCAGGTTATGAAAAAGATGTTAATGATTATATAAAAAATACTAGTAAACAAACCGAAATAGATAGGACATCAACAAACAGGGAAAAAACAGGAGTTAAAACGGGGGCATATTGTATTAATCCTTTAAATGGTGAAAGAATACCTGTTTTTATTGGGGATTATGTTCTCGCTACTTATGGAACAGGTGTAGTAATGGGAGTCCCTGCACATGATCAAAGAGATTTCAAATTTGCAAAAAAATACGGATTAGAGATTAGGGTTGTTGTATCGCCTAGGAATTGGGATGGTAAAGAACTTTCAGAGGCATTGACTTTAGATGGTTTTCAAGTAAATTCAGCTGAATTTAATGGTTTATCTAATACAGATGCAAAAAATTCAATAGCTGATAAAGTAGAAAAAAATAATTGGGGATA
>DTWI01000017.1 GCA_012963075.1 Fidelibacterota bacterium | reverse complement strand
AGGCTCTGCAGTCAGGGTTTCTATTTACAAGTACCGCATCGAAAAATTCCCCATTCATATCCGGATTGCTGTTGTATATTGTCGTGTCGGGTGGCGTGATTGTCGTGTCGGGCTGCGTGATTCCACTATCAATACAAGAAAATAGCGTCAGAAGAATTGCCACGCACAATAGAAAAATTGATGTTTTTTTTATACTCATTATTTATTGGACACTAAATCATTAAAAAAGTAAAAAACAACCTGCTTATTTGGGAATACGATCTGGAAAATCTGTAATAATACCGTCTATACCAAATTCCATCGCTTTTCTAATTTTATCAGGTTCATTAATAGTCCAGGAATATATTTTAAAGCCTGCATCATGAATTGTATTAACGACTTCTTGGTCTAAAGAAGAAAAATTTGGATGTATAGCAATCGCCTTAAGTTTAATTGCCATTTCAATTGTTTCATTGATTGTATAACTATCGTTTAAAACCCCAATTGGGATATTGGTATTTTGATTTTTAAAAAGTGTTAATTCATCCCAATCAAAACTTGATACTATCAATTGATTTACTTCCCATTTGGTATTTGTGATGAAATCCTTCAAAATAGAAGCAGTAGGGACTGCCGTATTTTTACCTTTTAATTCAACGTTTAATAATATGTTTCCATTAATTAATTCAAGGACTTCTTCTAATGTTGGTATTCTATATTTCCCTTCTACTAAAATATGATTAAGAGAATCAAGAAGGATGTCTTCAATAAAACCATTGCTATTGGTGAGTCGACTTAATTCTTTATCATGAAAAACAACGATTTCGCCTGAAGCACAACGAAATACATCAATTTCTACTCCATCTACATTTAGATCTATTGCTTTTTGAATAGATTCCAAAGTGTTTTCAGCGATATGCCCACGAGCCCCTCTATGTCCTATATTTAATATTTCTTTATCATAACCATAAATTTCTGCTCCAGCCTCGTTATTACAAGAACTAAGCATTATTATAAAAAGTAAATAGTATATATTTTTTATGAAATTAGTTTTCATTGTGAATTTCTACTGCAGCACGTAACCCAGAAAATAATGCGCCTTGCATCCATCCGTGATAATCAGACGCATGTTCACCTGCAAAATGAATACGTTCTTCTGCTGCACCAACATGAGCAGCAAGAGCTGCATCTTGTGATGAAGTAGGTGATGCCCATGCTCCTTTGGACCATTCTTCCAGAGCCCATGATTGAGAAGTTCCACTTTCTAGATTATTTGTGGCACCAGGAAAAATATTTTCCCATCTATTTAAAACAGAGTTTATACGTTCTTGTTCGGTTAACACATCCATTTCTTCTGCTCTGCTATAGCGTAAATAGGACATAATGATACCACGAGGGCCATTAAGATCCCAAGTAGGTTGCCATATTTCTTCTGGCAAATCAGTGTTCCCCCACCCGTTTAACCCTTCATTTTCCCAAAATCGATTTTGAAATTGAATATAAATTCTAGTTGAAGGAGCATAACGATATCCACCATTCATTGCTGTTTGTTTTTCTGAAGATAAAGATGGTGTAAATTGAATTTTATTGAGCACTGTTAATGGAACAGTGCACAAGGCTCTATCTCCTGTAAATTCAGTACCATTGGTTGTTCGAACAGTGACCCCAGTAGATTGTTGTTCAACGGATTGAGCTGGCATTCCAAGCGATATATATTGATTAAGATAATCTGAAAATGCATATGGAAGACGATCTGATCCTCCACGAATTTTCACATATTCTTTACGTAAAACCGAACCATAACTTGCGTTAAGATAGTTGTTATTTGAAATAAGTTCACGATTTCCATCTACTACATTTACATAGGAACCAGATGTTGCATAAAATGGATCAAGTTCCAAATTAAAATGATTTGCATATCCTAAGGTTAAATCATGGCTAGGCTTAATTCTTGCAGCTCCTCCTTCAGCAAAATGATTATCGGCAAATGGAGATCGAATTGTAAATACTCTTCCACCGATTCGATTTCTTGCTTCCAAAATTGTAACATCATGTCCGGCTCTATTTAATTCATAAGCAGCAACTAGGCCTGAAAGTCCAGCACCAATAATAATTACTTTTTTAGAAGGCCTATTCCCACTAAGCATTCCTGGTGAATAACTAATCGTAGGGTTTTCTTCTGTTGGACTTGATTCATTATCTTCACAGGATGGAATAAGTGTTGCTCCTGCTGCAATAACTATACTTCTTCGAATAAATTCTCGTCTTGTTATATCAGACATATTTTTATTGATTACATTTTTTCTGGTGCTTGAATTCCAAGAATTGATAATCCAGTTTTGAGAATAATTTGTGTAGCTTCACACAGTTTCATTCTAGCGGATGATAAATCAATGTTATTTTGGTTAATTACTTTATGATTACCATAAAATTTGTGGTAATGTGCTGCTAAATCTTCAAGATATGTTGCCAATTGTTTTGGTTCTAACGATTCATGTACTTGATTCATTTTAGTAGGGAAGTCAGATAGTTTCTTTATCAGAGCTATTTCATCGTCTTCTTTTAATAAGCTTAGATTTATTTTGTTTTTACCTTTAATCTCTTTATTGAATCTTTTTAATAAATTCGAAATACGAGCATGAGCATACTGAAGATAATAAACAGGATTCTTTTCAGATTCATCCATTGCTAAATCTAAATCGAAATCCAAATGAGTATTTATTCCACGCATAATAAAAAAATACCTTATAACATCTAAATTTAATTTTTCAATTAATTCATCCAAGGTAACAAAATTTGCTTTCCGAGTAGACATTTTTACTATCTGGTTGCCTTTTTTTAAAGTTACAAATTGATGTATTATAACTTTAATATGGTTGGTGGGCGTTCCTAGTGCATCTAGGGCTAGTAGTATATCTGGATAAGAATCAATATGATCTGCTCCAAACACATCCACAATCAAATCAAAACCTCTTTCAACTTTGTCAATATGGTATGCAATATCTGGCAATCTGTATGTTGGTTCTCCAGAGCTTTTTACTAATACTTTATCTTCTTTCTTTCCAAGTTTTGTTGTTTTAAACCATGTTGCTCCATCTTTCTCGTAAGTAAGAGATAGCTTTGATAATTTTTCTAAAACTTGATTAATAGAACCATTATCATAAAAACTTTTTTCCTTGGAAAAAACATCAAAAACAACATTTAAACTATTTAACGTACTTTGAATATTATCAAAAATTTGTTGTTCAGTAAAAATTCTGAATTGTTTGTCTTTTTTATTCAATTCTTTACCAAATTTTTTAAGAATTTTATCTGCAATTTCATCAAGATATTTTCCAACATACGCATTATCTGGAGCTTCAAATTTTTTACCAATTTTTTTAGCATATTTTGCGTAACAAGATTCTGCTAAAATTTGCATTTGTTTACCTGCATCGTTATAATAATATTCTCTTGTAACTTTATAGTTATGCCATGATAGTATATTTGATATTACATCTCCTAAAATTGCTTGTCTTCCGTGTCCGATTGTGAGTGGGCCAGTTGGGTTACAACTTACAAATTCCACATTAGCTGATTGTGTTTTACCGGTAGGTTTTCCAAATTTTTTTTTGTTTTTTAAAATATCACTAAGATTATTTATATAATAATCTAGCGCTACATTAAAATTAACAAAACCTGGTTCTGTAATAAATACTGAGAATAGTGTTTTATCTTTATTATGATCTAAAACTTCATTGGCTATGTTTATTGGGGATGTTTTTGATATTTTACCAAGAACTAAAGCGATATTTGATGAATAATCACCAAATCCTTTCTTTACATTTTTTGTGATATTCCAGTTTGTATTCTTGATTTTCTTTTTTTCTAAATAAAAAGAAAGAAATTTCTCTATTTTTTTCTCAATCATTATACATTTACTTTTTTTGCATCAAACCAAATTCGTTCGAGATTATAATATTTTCTTATTTCATCAAAAAAAATATGCACCACAATGTCTACATAATCAATTATTACCCAATTTAAATGTTCATACCCCTCAACTCGCCAAGCATTTTCATTCACATTGTCTCTGATATTGTCTGTGATCGATTTTACTTGAATAGTATTGGATGCAGAACAGAGAATAAAATACTTTGATAAGGAAGTCACCTTCGAAACATCAAGAACTAGAATATCTTCAGCTTTTTTTTCTTTTGCACACCCAATAATTTCATTTAGTAATTTTTTTGTAGTCATTTATTCAAGTTAATAAAATCTGCGTAGTCCTTTCCAACAATTATTTGAATATCTTCATCAAAATCAATGGTTGAATTAAACTCTATATTGGAATCACTTATCTTCATTCCAAGGATTGTTAACATATTTTCAATATTAGTATTGTTTTCGTTAACAATAATCACCTTTGTATTCTCGTAATCAAATTTGTTCTCGCCATCTTCATCTTTAGCATTTTCAGTCCTAGTAATGATTAATCCATAACTATTCTTTAAAAAAGAAGAAAATTGATCCCCAATGCCACGTTCACCACAGCCATTCAATACGGCCACTCTTAGTGTGCGAGATTTTTCGTTCTCGAATAACTTAATTTTAGGATTTTCTGATTTTATTTCAATCTGATTACTAATATTGTTTGTAGTAAAATTTTTTGAAATTGACCAACCAAACAGCATAATTGTAATAATTAAAAAAGTAATAATAGAATTAAGAAAATATTTCATTCTTCAAATGATTCTAGTTGTTTAACAGTATTAATACCCATGATTTCTTTAGGATTATCAATTTTTTTTGTTTTCACAATACCATTATTATTGATCAGCTCTATTACATCCGTTAAATAATATTCTTTAGATTTGTTCTTAGATTTAACTCTCTCTAAGTTCTTGAATAATTCTGAAATCTTAAAAATATAAATTCCTGGATTTATTTCTTTGATATTTTTTTCCAATTCGTTGCAATCTTTTTCCTCAACGATTTTGATTAAATTTCCTGAATTATCTCTTATAATTCTTCCATAGCCAGTTGGATTTTCTACTACTGCTGTTATCATTGTAGCATCTATATTTTTTTTAATATGTTCATCAACCACTGGTAATAGTGTGCTATGCTTGATATTTGGGACATCGCCATATAAGATTAATAAATGTCCATTCTTGCCGTAGAGTTTGTTACTTAGTTGTAAAACTGCATGACCAGTACCAAGTTGTTCTTTTTGTTCTACATACTCTATTTTTGGATTATTAATGTGATTAATAACCAATTCTTTTTTAAAGCCAACTACAGTAAAAATTATTTTAGGATCAAGTTTATAAGCAGTTTTTAAAACATAATCAATAATTGCCTTATCCCCAAGAGTATGTAATACTTTAGGAATATCTGATTTCATTCTTGTGCCTTTTCCAGCAGCGAGTATTCCGATAAAAAAATTCTTATTCATCTAATGTTTTATTTAAAAAGGGTATATCTCTTTTTGAAATGATACCCCCACCAATACAAATATTATTTTTGTCATAAAATACTATTGATTGTCCAGGTGTAATAGCTTTTTGCTTTGATTTAAATTTAACTAGATATGAATTTTGATTTAAACAAAAAACTGAGCATGCTTTATCATTATCGCGATAACGTACTTTAGCATACAATTGTTTTGGAAAGTGAGTTGGTTTTTGGGAAATCCAGTTAACATCATTAACAATAATTTTTTTACTAAATAATGCTGGGTGATTTCCTCCTTGTGCAACGAATACAATATTTTTTTTGATATCTTTTTTGACGACATACCATGGTTTATCTGTTGCACTCAATCTTGCACCAATTCCTAAGCCTTTACGTTGTCCAATTGTAAAATAAATATAACCATTATGTGTACCTAGCACATCTCCATCAATAGAAACAATCTTCCCTTTCTTTGCATTTATATATTGACCAATGAAATCATTATATTTTCTTTCTCCAATAAAACATATACCAGTACTATCCTTTTTATTATGGTTGATTAATCCATGTTCTTTTGCAATTTTTCTTACTTCTTTTTTTTGTATCTCTCCGAGAGGAAATATAATGTTTTTTAATTCTTTTTGGCCTAATTGATACAAAAAATAACTTTGATCTTTTGATTGATCTGTGGCTTTTTCTAAATAATTAATAGAATTAATTATCGTTTTTTTAGCATAATGACCTGTTGCAATTTTCTTTGCATTTAATTTCTTTGCATATTTTTGGAATACTTTAAATTTAATTTCTTTATTACATAAAACATCTGGATTGGGCGTAAACCCTATAAGGTGATCATCTAAAAATTGTTTAAACACTTTATTTTTGTAAGATTTAGTATAGTCTATTTTATGTAATGGTATATTTAGTTTTTTAGATACAGATAAAGCATCAGCATAATCATCTTCTGCTGAACAAATAGCGTGTTTGTCATCCCAGTTTTTCATGAATACCCCTTCTACATCATATCCATCTCTTTGTAAAAGCAGTGCAGCAACTGAACTGTCAACGCCCCCACTCATTCCTAATATTATTTTTTCTTTTTTCATGTTATTTCAGTTCCTATCTTAACTAAAAAAAGTATGACTTCAAATCAATCACATAAAACACTTATTGCTGGATCCATTAGTATAGATAAAATTATTAATAAATATGGAACCTATAAAAATGTTTTAGGTGGATCTGCTTCCTATGCCTTATTATCTACTTCTAACAAAGGATGTCAGCTTGTTGGAGTCGTTGGAAGCGATTTT
>DTWI01000016.1 GCA_012963075.1 Fidelibacterota bacterium | reverse complement strand
TAAGTGAAGGTGTAGATGTGTAACATATAACACATCATACAACATAGTTTTTAATTTATTTATGGGGATTCTTTTGGCTAATTTAAAAGGTAAAACTGCATTACTTACTGGAAGCATACAAGGCTTGGGCTTTGAAAGTGCAAAAACTTTGGCCCTCGCAGGTGCAAAGGTTGTTTTGAATTACCATATGGATGGAGATGCACTTCAAGCCAAGGTTGATGAGATAAAATCTGGCGGTGGGGAAGCAATTGGGGTTGTTGCTGATTGCACGAATAGAGCAGCTGTAGAAAAGTTAGTGGAAGAAACGGTCAATTTTGGGAGCGGAATTGATATATTGGTGAATTTAGCAGGTGGACTGGTAAAAAGAGTACCTGTTGCAGAATTCGATGAGGATCACTTTAATACAGTCATGAATGTCAACTTGAAATCAGCATTTCTGGTGACATCTATTGCCATACCACATCTGATAAAGAGTGATGCAGGTCGGATTATAAATTTTTCGAGTCAGGCAGCCCATGATGGTGGTGGTCCTGGTGCAGCCGCATATGCTGCTTCTAAAGGTGGTATTTGGACCATGACAAAGAGCCTGATAAAAGAAGTTTCTCAATATGGTGTTACTGTTAATGCAATCTCTCCTGGATTCATTGCAGGGACAACTTTTCATAATACTTTTACTTCAAAGGAAGTCCATGATAAGGTTTCGGGGATGGTACCTCTAGGTCGCCTGGGTGAGCCTACCGATATTGCCAATGTAGTTCTCTTCCTGGCTTCTGATATGGGTGCATACGTCAACGGTCAAAATCTTCAGGTAAATGGTGGCCTATATATGCCGTAGGGTAAATGATTACCTGATTAAAATTTTAATATGACAAAACTAATTAACCTATTAATATTATTATTTTGTATGATCAGTGCAGAAATAGATTTTAAACTAAGTGCAAATATTCATCCTAGCCTGATTACTACCAGCGAAGAGGGATTATTGATTAATTCTTCAAAAATAAAATATTCTATACTTGATCAAACGTTTCAAAGTCTCGTTTTAGAAATTGAAGATGCAATGATGTCTACGATTGAAGTGCCAGAACCAGGTGAAGCAGGTGGATATTCGCACGAAAAACATAAACAGAATTACAGAGATATGCGAAAGGCTGGTGAATTATTTGTTATTACAAATGATGAGAAGTATGCAAAATTTGTTAAAGAAATGCTTGAAGCTTATTCAAAATTATATCCTAAGCTAGGTCTTCATCCAATGGCTAAACATCAAAAGCCTGGAAAATTATTTCATCAAATGCTTAATGAAGCTGTGTGGCTTACAAATGTAAGCATAGCCTATGATTGTATCTATAGTTGGCTTGACGAAAAATCAAGAAAGGAATTTGAAAAAAATATTTTTTCCCCAATGATTGATTTGTTTACAGTAAAGAATTCCAAAGAATTTGATAAAATACATAATCATGGTATGTGGGCCTGCGCTGCAGTTGGAATGTATGGTATAGTTACTAGAGATGAAAACCTTGTAGAAATGGCCCTTTATGGTACAAAGAAAACTGGAGATGGAGGATTTCTAAGACAGTTAGATGAATTATTTTCACCGGATGGTTACTATATGGAAGGTCCCTACTATGTTAGGTATACAATTAGACCTTTAATAAAGTTTGCAGAGTCTTTGGAGAGAAATTTACCTCACATTAAAATATATAGTTATCGTAATAGTATTATCAAAAAAGCTTATTACAGTGCTATAAATACTACATTCCCAAATGGAATTTTTTTCCCCATTAATGATGCATCAAAGACAATGGACATCAAAGCACCTGGCATGATATTTGGGAATAGTATTATAAACTATAGGTATGGTGCAGATTCTAATTTATTAAAACTCCTTGATATTCAAAAAAAAGTAGTATTAAATAATTCAGGTTATTCTACTTCTAAAGCATATTCTGAATTAGATCCAGACTATAAATTATCATTAAACAGTATAGAATATTCTGATGGAAATGATGGAGAAAAAGGTGGCCTTGGTATATTAAGAACTGGGAATGGTGAAGATCAATCTGTTTTGGTGATGAAATATGGTGTACATGGTATGGGGCACGGCCACTTTGACAAACTACATTTTTTATTTTATAACCAAAATAGAGAAATAATTAATGATTATGGATTTTCCAGATGGATTAATATAGAACCAAAATATGGTGGTCGATATTTACCAGAGAACAATAGTTATGCAAAAAGTACAATCGCTCATAATACTGTAGTTGTAAATATGGAAAACCAGAACCAAGGCATTAGAAAGAAAGCAGATCAAGTATATGCATCCCGTCATTTTTTTGATTCGTCAGATCCTAATATTCAAGTAGTTAGCGCTTGGGCAAATGATCACTATTTAGATATAAAGATGCAAAGAACAATGTTTCTGATTAATGATGATAAGCTAGAATATCCAATCGTTTTAGATGTGTTTAAAATTGATGGCCAAAAGACAAATACATATGATTATCCTATACACTATACTGGGCAAATAATTAATACAAATTTTACTTATGATAAAAGTTCAACATCACTAAATACTTTAGGTAATAAAAATGGTTACGAACATATATGGGTCGAAGCGACCAGTAAAATCAATAAACCATCTCAGATAACATGGCTAGACGGCAATAGATATTATACTCATACGATGGCAAATGACGCAAATAGTGACATCATTTTTGGACGTATTGGAGCAAATGATCCAAATTTTAATCTAAAATCTGAACCTATGCTGATATATAGGAATACTTCGGAAGATTTGATTTATGCATCCGTAATCGAACCTCATGGATATTTTAACGAATCATCTGAATCATCTTTGAATGCACGTGGGAAGATTGAAAAGGTTAGTGTAGTTGGCTTTAATCAAAAAGCAACAGTAATTGAAGTTCACGGACAAGATGATGTTAAATGGCAAATAATTATCAATAATCAGAAATCGAAACCTGGTGAGAAAAATAAAATTCTAGTTAATGGTGAGTTTTATGAATGGGTTGGAGATTACGCCGTCAATTAATTAATAATTAAATAGAAAAGGAAATGTCCAGTTTTAACCAAAGTAAAGAAATAAAGATCGAAGAAATTCAAGATGGTATCAAAAGGCAGATAATGAGCTATACCGATGACTTAATGCTTGTAAGAGTGTTTTTTAAGAAAGGTGCAATTGGCTACACTCACAATCATATTCATCATCAGATAAGCTATGTTGAGTCAGGCAAATTTGAAGTAGAGATTGATAATAAGAAAAAAATCTTAAAAGAAGGAGATGCATTTACTGTACAACCTTATCAAGAACATGGTGCCGTTTGTCTTGACGATGGAATATTGATTGATACATTTTCACCTAAGAGGGAAGATTTTCTTATAGATGAATAATAACTCTAAAAAGAAAAATAAATTAG
>DTWI01000015.1 GCA_012963075.1 Fidelibacterota bacterium | reverse complement strand
GAAAGGCCGGGCCCCTGTGGTATACGGCTTATGTGCGCTTGACGGATCTGACATTATTCTTTCCTCTCTTTTCGGTTTGTCATATCACCTACTCGGCATAATATATTCGTTATTCTTTTTATTATTTATAATAATTCAAACTTCTTTAAGCAGATAATCGTTTTGGCCATTTTCCAGATTTAACTAGATCATTAATCACCACTTGTAATCCTTTATCACTAACATGACGGTGGGTACTAGCTGCTCGATGCAATGCCATTCCAGATTTCTCACCTCGTTCTCGTTGAAGTTTATACAGTGTAAGAGCAGCTATATATTCCCTCTTAAAAATCTTCTTACTACCAAATTCTTGAGCCTTCGTCAACAGAGAGGCTTCGTCTATTTCCATCCATTCTCTTAAAGATTTAACTGACATTTTTTGCTGTAACTCTTTAAATAATTTTTTACCACCTCTAAACCCTACAGGCAAACCTTTTTGAAATGATTTATAATCGTTATCTTGTGCGGCCTTTCGCATCTTTGATGCAGACATGCCCGATATCCCTTCTGCATCTGGGTCACGTGCACCTGCACTCGCCACATTAATCTTATCAAACTTATAAAACCCATGACGTGCCTGTTTACCATTGTAATCATCTAATAATTTCTGAAAAACTCTAACACGATCTGAACCTACGACCATAGTAAGATTCTTAAATCCCTCATCGTGGAGTTTAACGGCAACATCTATTGCAGTTCTAGCTTCATCACTTTTAATATTTCGTGAATGATTACGAAACATACTTTTCATATATTTGATTTTTGTTTCATAATCTAAAGGATTCTTACTAGAATCTTGAGAATGAGATGCATAGACACGGTAATTTCTACCACCAATTTTTTTAGTAGCATCTATTAATTTTTCATGCCCGGTAGTAGGTGGGTTAAAGCGTCCAAAAGTAAATGTTATATCATCTCCTCGAGCTTCAACTAATTTTAAATGTGTTTTCACTGTGAATCATTATCCCAACGTGTCATCATCAATCGAATTTCTTGAACAATATTTTTTATTTCTTTATTGTCCATTTTGATATCAGTAATATCTTTAATAATCTCAATTTGTTGTACTTGAACAATAGCAATATGCTTTTCGTTAGTAACAACCTGTTCAATTTTAACCGAATTTTGTTCTACTTGTTGGTCAGTACCTGATGCCCACCATACAGCAGCTGTTGCCTGTGCGATTACTGCGACCCATATTGTGGGAATAGACCATCCATTTAACATCATATTTTTCCTCTACGACTTTGTTTGATAAATTTTTGCGATTCTCTCCGATTCCTTTTTTCTTAATTGGGGAATCATTTTCTTAGCTATTTTATTAATCAAAGCTTGTTTTTTCTGAACAATTCTTTTATCCAACATCATTCTTTGCTGTAATGAAAGCTCACTATAATCAGCTTGTCCTGAAAATTTCTTGATTACAGCCATTTTTGCTTTTTTGCGAGCCCTCTTTTGTAATTTAGATATCCCCGCTCTCTTCCTTAATGCCCGTTTCTTTTTCATTTTAATATCTGAACGCTTTGCCAACCTCGACATTCTACGAGCCATCTTTCGTCGCCCAGCAATATCTAGCGCTTCATATTGTAAATAACTAATCATTTTTCTTCACACCCACACGGTTCACCAACTGTACAATAACACGGATCACAAATACAATTATCACATGGACATTCTGGATTTTTACACATCATTTTCTTATCCTCTTACCCAATTTTTATCAGCTGTAAAATTGGCTCGACTAAACTCCAATCTATCTACCAACTTTAAAGCCTTTCCTATATGGTCTATAGCAACAAAACCTTCGGGGGCAGTTACTTTATAGCCATCAGGTGTTTTTAAAAATGTTCCTATACTCTCTGCCTTTTCTAATTTTCGTATCACCATTGTCTTCGCAGTTTGTAATGAGATATATGTTGCAATAACAAAATACAATGAGGCTTTATGTTTCTTTAACTCCCCTAGACCTACCTTCTTATGTTGGGTCCATTTCTTCTTAGCAGCTTCAGTACGAACGGAATCTATTTTTTTCTGCAACACATCTTTATAATAGGTTTCAAATTTTACCAAAACATTTCGTGTGTCTCTGATTTGTTCCCCACCTCGAATATATGAATTTAGAAAAATTTTCAATCTCGTACCTAATGCTAAATCTCCCCGAGATTGTGCAAGTGTTCGTAAATATGATGAAGCTTTCTTTAATGAACCACTTGCCATGTTCAATATATTTTGAAATTGTGTTGCTTCTCTTGGAGTAAATGTTAAATTTCCTGATGTATCTCTAAAAGTTGCATCAGTAGACCACACATTATTAGTACTATTTAGTTTATTTACACTCGCCCCAAACTTGGCAGACATCGCATCCATTGTCCTACCTGTATAAGTTGTGTGCCATACTACACCAATCTTCGATCTTTTAATTTCTTGAGCCAACTTATCTTGTGAAGGTACGGCGTAAGTAATTGTGTTAGGTGTAAACACAATCATGCTAATAGCATCTATGGTGTCTGTAGATAAATCTTCGGATGTATATAACAAATCACCTTGCCAGATGCCTGGTATCTTTAAAGCAGGAAAATATTTTAATGCGACTTTTAACTTGTCTGCAAGTCCGCCACCATGATTTGCATCTATGTCTGCATTGGTGTAATTAATCTTAGGAGTCTTATTAAAAATCGACTTAGTGCCTACAAAAAACTTGTCGTTGTCTGGATTAGTACCAGCGAAAATGGCGGGGGCGCCATCCCACTTAACAGTTACATTCATTGATCGTCTTGTATTACCTTCAAGCATATCTTTTAAGGCCACCAAAAAATTTATTGCGTTCTGTCCTCCCGCAAAGCCATGATTGAGAATATCATCTTCTAAATGTTCTAGATGGGTATTCTTATCTTCAGTTAAAAAAAATTGCGAAAGTGTTTTCATTAACTAAGTTCCAATTCAGCATATTTGTTATTCATTACCGCAGGCTTTAATTTAAAACCTTTATCTGGTATGATTATAGTAAAATTGTCAGTACTTTTCGTTGACGACCACTTCGGTGAACCATCTTTTTTTAATTGTTGAAAAGAACCTTTACTTAATTGTTTTACCCAATTTGTCTGTTTCTTACCTTTAGGATTAGTCCAAGTCAACTGAAATATTTTCTTTTTAGTTGCCCCTGCTCCTAATCGGTACTCTCTATCTTCACTGAAAAAGGTTTTAAATGTTTTCATTCTTCTTATTATAACACATTTGTAAGATTAAGTCAAATTCTCATACACTCAACCAATTATATCTAAATTTAACATCCCCATGTATATCAAAAGCTAACATGAATATGCCTACATTTCTAGCCAAACGTGCAAACCAGCTTCCTACTTTAATAAAAAATTCTCTTAACTTAACTACTAATGCATCAATACCTTGTTTCAGTTTAGCCTTAATAGTATTAAGTAAGACCTTACCTTGTTTTAATGCACCCTTAGCTATATCAAGAAGGCCTTCCTGCAACAATATTTCTTGAGCAAATTCTAGATTTTCTGTCAAAAAAGTACGATGAGTTTCTGCCATTTCATCTGCCATCTCTGTAATATATTCTTTAGTTTCGTCATCTATATCTACCATATAATTATTATGAAGTGGTATCTTTTTTACTTCCATTCTCCAAGCACCACCACGTCCCATGGCAATTATCTCAGCATCCGTAGCTCGTCGCTGAATTTCTTTAAATCCTTTTCCAGATGACACACCACCCCTATCAGACATTCTAAAATTAGAGCTTATACCTCCCGCAAATATAGAATCTACAAATTCTTGAGCAGTTTCAAATGCATAACCTGGAGAGTCTGGGTTAGTTCCCCATGCAAACATATAATTTGCTATTGATGTTTTCTTTTTAAATTTATATTTACCTGTCGCAGCTTCTAAAAATAGTCCCTTCTTTACTACTTCACTCTCAAAAAACGCTGGTAGCTGAGCAAGTATTTCTTTATCTAATCCAAACTGCTTAGCCCAACCTTTTAATACTCTTATTTGTTTTTTTGTAGGACTGGTATCACTAAATCCCAACATCTGATTTAAGTCCTTATCAGCGGCACTTAATTTCTTTTCTTTATTCTGTAATCTTTTCTTAACTGGATCTGGCAAGTTACCTCGGCCTGTTTGATATTTTAATCGAGCTCTTAATTCAGAAGGCCTAATAGCTCCACCTCGTATTTTATAAAAAGTTTCAGGCGCCGCTATTTGTTTTACAAACTTAGCCGCTTCTTTAGAAAGTGCAATTGATTTCCGAGAAACTTTAGGATCGTGTAATACAGCCGCTTGAATCATTGCAGCAAATTCTGGGCCCTGTGCTGCAGATAATTGTGCAGCATCAGCCTGTTTAACTGAAACATTCTTCCTACCAAATATAATATCTGTTTTTGGCTCACCTGACTTAGCTCCCATCTCCAAATATAATTTAGTCAAATCTCCTTTACCACCACCTCCGGAAGCTCGTCGAGCTCCACTTACGGATATACCATTAGCCCGCATCTTCTCTACTATACCTTGAGCTAGTTTAACATTTGGATCATTAGGATCAGGAGGATCCCAAGTAGCATTACTACTACCAGGATCTGGAGCACCCATTGCAGCTATAAGGTCACCCTCAAACTTGGTTGCATCATTTTTTATTTTCGTCTTTGCTTCGTGTAAAAGAAACTGGCTAAATGATTTCATATCAATATTTATATATATTATAATTTTACTATAAATATTGT
>DTWI01000014.1 GCA_012963075.1 Fidelibacterota bacterium | reverse complement strand
GAACAAAGTCTTGGGTCTGGGGCACTTAACCATGGACAGCAATTATAATTCAAGGTTTAATTTTGAATATTTCACAAGTTGTTTCTCCATATTTAAGTCTCTTCATAATCTTTTTTTCTTTTTCAACTACAGTCATTAAACCCAAAAAAACTTCCTCAATTAATAGATGTGGTATTACTACAACACCATCATTATCAGCTATAATAATGTCATCTGGATGAACATTAACCTCTCCACATACAATAGGAATGTCAATTTCACCCGGATCTGTCTTCTCTGTAGCAGCAGGATGAGTTCCAAGGCAAAATACCGGGAAGCCCAAATCTACTATTTCAGAAGAATCTCTAACAGTACTGTCAATGACTAGACCAGACAAACCTAGTTGTTGACAACAAGTTGCTAGTATATCTCCGAAAGGTCCATATGATAATGATTTCTTTCCATCAACTACAAGAATATCTCCACGTCTGGAATTGTGAATTGCGCGATGAATAGCAGCATTTTGACCAGGAATAATTGCAGCAGTTTTTGCAGGTCCAGCTAGTTTCATACCAGGACTTAGAGCCGCTATTCTACTGTCCATAGCCCTGACTTTACTATGGGCATTGCAAATATTACCTGTTGGATATTTGCCCAGTTTCTTAATCAAGTCTGTTCGATTCAATTTGTTTTTTATAGCCATTCTAATACATTTGGGAATATTATTTGCGAAAGATTTTACTAGTTAGCATTTAGTTTATCTAAAACATTTGAAATTCGGTTAAGCGCTTCTATAAGCATTTTCTTATCTATTGCATAACAAATCCTGAAAAAACCACTTTTTCCAAAAACACTTCCAGGAACTACAGTAACTTCTGCTGTTTTAAGGATAAATTTACAAACATCTATGTCATTATGAATAATCTCACCACTTGGTGTACTACTACCATAGAGACCACCACAGGAAGGAAAAACATAAAAAGCACCTTCGGGTTTGTTACATGTAATTCCGTTAATTTTATTCAAAAAACTGACTGTCAAGTCTCGTCTTTCTTTATAAGATATTTTTTGTTCAGCAATGAATTCTCTACTCCCATTTATAGCGGCTAAAGCAGCATACTGGGAGATAGTAGAAGGATGAAATGTAGACTGAGATTGTAATTTAGCCATGGCATCTATTAGTAGCTTAGGTCCTCCAGCATACCCCAATCTCCAACCAGTCATACAAAAATTTTTTGACATTCCATTACAAGTGAGAGTTCTTTTTTTAATATCAGTATCAATCTCAGCAATTGTATGAAATTTCGAGTCAGAATAGATTAAATATTCATATATATCGTCTGAAATTATTAAAATATTTGGATATTTGATCAATACTTCAGAAATTGATTTTAACTCATCAAAACTGTATACAGATCCTGTAGGATTTGTTGGATTATTCAGGATTATACATCGAGTTGAGTCACTTATTGCTAATTCTAGCGCCTCTGCAGTCAACTTAAACTCACCAGCTAATGTGCAATTAACAATTATTGGATTTCCTTCTGCAAAATCAACCATATCTTTATATGAAACCCAATAAGGTGCCGGAATAATAACCTCATCTCCCGGATTTATAATTGACATAAGTGCATTAAAAATAATTTGTTTACAGCCAGTGCCAACAGAAATTTCGGAAACTTTATATTCCAAATTGTTTTCATTTAAAAATTTGTTACATATTGCTTTTTTCAACAAAGGCATACCATCTACATTTGAATAACGCGTTAGGCCATCCTTAATTGCTTTAATACCAGCTTTCTTAATATGATCTGGGGTATCAAAATCGGGTTCACCTTGACTTAAACTTATTACTTTTTTCCCTTCTGCTATGAGATTTCTTGCCAAATCAGTAATTTCGATTGTTTGGGAAGTTTGAATACGACTTATTCTATCAGACAGATTTATTTCCATATTGTTGTGGTTCAATAGAAATCCCAAAAAACAATGGGTCGTTTATAATTGGTT
>DTWI01000013.1 GCA_012963075.1 Fidelibacterota bacterium | reverse complement strand
ACCCTGCGTATTCGACTGTGCAGTATTGGAGGATGGATCCGGCAGAGTAATCTCCGTTTCCGTCAAATGTTGCGGGGGAACTGTCGGAGGTGAAATTTATAATTCAGGCCAATCAGCTTTACAACTTAAAGGATATGGGTTATCTGATGACATTGATGAACCATTTGATTGGGTATTTCCTGAATTTGAGTTAAATCCCCGTTCTTTTTTAGTCTTATTTGCATCCGGAAAAGACAGGACTACTTTGGTACAGAAATGGGATGCCATTATCACTGAATCAGATCAATGGTCTTATTGGGTGGGGTCATCTGAACCTCCTTCTGATTGGATGAAATCAGAAAATGTACCAGTAGGATGGTCATCAGGGCCGAGTGGATATGGTTATGGGGATAATGATGATAATACAATTATAGTTAAAACAATGTCAGTGTTTGTTAGAAAATCCTTTCAATTGGATTTGCCTGAGTCTGTTTCCAAATTATTATTTCACTTAGACTATGATGATGGATATGTGGCCTATTTAAATGGTGTAGAGTTTTCTAGAAGAAATATGGGTACGCCAAATTCCCAAGTACAATACAATAGTGCGGCTACGGCGTTACATGAGGCGGAGATTAAGTCTGGCGGATTTCCAGAACCGATTTGGATTGATTTAGATAAATTTCCACTTTTAAGTGGAGAGAATATCCTTGCGATTCAAGTCCACAATTATAACGAGGGATCATCGGATTTGTCGTGCATTCCATTTTTAACAGCTGGGTATAATACTGAAAAAGAAAATTCTCGATCCCCAGATATCAGGATATATCTGCCAGTTACATATCTTCATACCAATTTCAAAATTGAATCAAAGGGTGAAACAATTATATTAAGCGACACTCTTGGTGAAATCATTGATTCAGTTAGTACGGGTGAAATCCCAACAAATAAATCAAAAGGGAGACTTAAAGAATCTTCAAACTGGGCCCTTTTTGACAACCCAACGCCAGGACTTACTAATGATCAAGTAGGCTATATAGGCTTTTTATCAAAACCGGCTTTTTCAAGTGAATCAGGTTTTTATTTTGGAACTAACACAATTAATCTCACGCATCAAGAGAATAATGTAAAAATATTTTATACCCTTGATGGGTCATTACCTACTCAAAATTCAAAATTATTTGATCAAACAATAACTATTGATAAGAATACTGTTGTACGATCTATTGCATATAAAGAAGGTTGGCTAAAATCAAAAGTGGCAACTCAGACTTACATATTTGATAATTCTTATGATTTACCCGTTGTTTTATTAAGTGCAGATCCTTCAGATTTTTTTAATCCAGATACAGGTATCTATGTAAAAGGACCAAATGCATCTTCAAGCTTTCCTCATTTTGGTGCAAATTTTTGGCAAGACTGGGAACGGGAGATCCATTTTGAATTGTTGGAAACGAATGGTCATTCATATAATGCTAATGGAGGGGTGAAAATATTCGGTGGATGGAGCAGGGGAAATGCGCAAAAATCTTTATCCATTTTTTCCCGAGGAAAATATGGCCCATCTAAATTTGATTATTCACTCTTTCCTGACTCAGATATTGATCAATATGAATCTTTCATACTAAGGAACGGCGGGAATGATTGGGAATCGACCATGTTCAGAGATGGATATACAACCACAATTCTAAATGGGGTGGATATCGATTTCCAAAAGTATCAACCTACAATTGTCTATTTTAATAGTGCATTTTGGGGAATCCATAATTTGAGGGAAAAAATTAGTGAACATTTTATTTCATCTCATCATGGATTATCCTTGGAGTATATTGATTTAGTTGAATTGAATGGAGATTATGAAAATAATGCACGCGCAAATCATGGAACTAAGTCTGATTATATAAATCTCATCGATTATATAACAAAGAATGATTTAAGTGATTCAACAGTTTATAACGGGATAACTCAGTGGATTGATATCCAATCTTATATCAATTATCATATTGTCCAAATTTTTATTGATAATCGGGATTGGCCAGGAAACAATGTAAAAGTATGGCGTGATCATCGTATCAATGGAAAATGGCGGTGGATTTTATATGATACAGATTTTGGATTCGCATTCCCAACTTGGATGAAAAATCATCATCAGTTTAATACATTGAAATTTGCCACGGAGCCGAATGGAAACGGTTGGCCCAATCCCCCTTGGAGTACATTTTTACTAAGAAGATTATTTGAAAATAGTTCCTTTAAAAATCAGTTTATTAATACATATTCTGATTTTTTGAATTCTATTTTTAAACCATCATTTCTCAATGCAAAACTGGATTCTGTTCAAAATAATATTGCTTCTGTAATTTCAAGACATCAAGAAAAATGGGGGAACCTAAATAATTGGAATAATAAAGTTGATATTATTCGATCGTTTAATACCTCTCGACCATTATATGCAAAAATTCATTTGATAAATGAATTTGGCCTTTCGAGCCCGGAATCTATCCATGTGAGTTTTTCTCCTAAGGAATCAGGAAAAATAAAACTCAACACTCTAACGATTGAACAGGAATATTGGACGGGAGACTATTTTCCGGGTATTCCTATTTCAGTTCATGCAATACCAAATGAAGGGTTTCAGTTCATCGGATGGGAAACATACCCGGACTCTAGTGCATCAATGACGGTTGATATAAAAAATGGAAATCAATTAAAAGCAATTTTCCAACCTGTTGATTACAATCCATCTGACGTAGTTATTAATGAAATAAATTATAATTCACATGAAAATTATGATACTGGGGACTGGATCGAATTATTCAATTGGGGTAAGACGACAATTAATTTAACAAATTGGGAAGTTAAAGATGACAATGATGACAATCGGTTTGTAATACCTAGTGGAACAACGATCGAACCAAATCAATTCATCATTATAGCAAATAACTCTGAAAAATTAACCAATCATTTTTCACAATTAAGTTCCTTATACGGACCAATGGGTTTTGGTCTAAGTGGAGATGGTGATGCAGTTAGGTTATATGATAGTCGTGGCGCAATCATTGATTCAGTGATGTATGATGATAAAAGTCCATGGCCTACAGAAGCGGATGGCGATGGCCCCACACTAGAATTATCTCATCCGAGTTTACAAAACTGGATGGCATCAGCTTGGGGTGCTTCCACAGGTTATGGGACACCTGGGGAGATGAACAGTAACTTCAATTCACTGAGTATAGATACAGAAAACTCAATCCCGGGGAAAATAAACTTATTACCGGCTTATCCCAATCCTTTCAATGGTAATATTACAATTCCCTATGTTTTGAATGAATCTGAATCAGTCTCGATTACCATTACAAATATTTTAGGTCGATTTGTTAAAGAGTTCCCTATTCAAAATCTAGAAAAAGGGCATTATCGCATTAATTGGAACGGTATAGATGATAATGGTGTCCATGTCAGTTCAGGAGTCTATTTTATCATTTTTAATTCTGGCCATAAAACCAAATTTCAAAAAATTCTATTTTTAAAATAATGATGGATCCGGGAATCCTATATCTATTAGCCCTGTTTTTCCCTTGATGCGATGAAGCAAACTCCCTTGATTCTAATGGAGAAATATTCTAATCCTGCCAAACCAAAAATTTAAATTCTATAACATAGGAATATTTGAATCCAACCAGGTTAAGCGTTGGGTTAACCAGGTTCTCAAATACTCCACTTCGGATTCATAGGTCGTGCCCACGAATGCATTGGGCCATATCCATAGACCCAATACTGGCCACCTTTCGAAATTCTTTTTTATAGCTCCTGTTGATTCAAGTTCTGAGACAAGTAAATCAATTTTACCAAAAATCTCTTTATCTGATAATTGATCCGCTCTTAATTCTGACCATCTTGATTTGAGTTTATTAATAAAGTAAGGATCTTCCAATAACCGCCCCCACCAAAAGGGAACCAACCAAAAATCATTCGGGCAATATTCATTATATTTATAAATCCAATTATCTACATCATTACCACGGCAATAATTCACGTTTCCAAATGCAATGTTAAAATCCCAAATAGGTCCCATTTTTAATTTGCCACCTCTATCCTTATGCATGAATGTGCTGAGGCGATAGGCATCGGGGTTATGACTTAGTTCATTCAAAATAAAAAAATCTACAAAGCTATCTTCATCTATGTATTTCCGGTATCCAACATCTGGATCTGTAAAGTTTTCAGACAGAAGTGTATTTTCGAAAGCATCAATATAAGATTGGATGTAAGATTTTTGCTGTGGAGAAATATCATCTGGGTCGGGAGTGTCGTATAAAAAATAAATCTTTTTATCTTTACCTTTTTCCCCATAGGGATCGTATTGAGATGCAAAAGATATTTT
>DTWI01000012.1 GCA_012963075.1 Fidelibacterota bacterium | reverse complement strand
GTGTTTTGAACAACCTGTAGAATATTGTCAGAACGTGCCTGGTCATATTTACCAGCGATTGTGTTCACGCTCAGATCAGAGGGCATTCCATGTAAATCACTGAATTCATTTTCTATTATGATGATAGGTTTTTTCATAATTAAATATTCATATGTTATTGATGATGTATCACTAATTAGTATATCAGAAACGGCAAAATCGTACATAGTATCATTTGAAAGAATATTAGCTGGATTGGAAAAATAAACATGTTGGATTCCATTTATTTTTGCCCACATTTTAAGTTGAGTAATGTACTTCCGGTCAAAGTAGTGAGGGCGAATAATTAAGTTATATTCTTTTGTCAACTCACGGCAAAAATGCCGACCCAATTGATGTAGTGTACCGGAGCCCCATTCCCAAGTGGGCGCATAAAGGATAGTCTTCCGTGTATTATCTTGAACTTGTAAATAGTTAAGATAGCCTTCAGCATCAATGTCACTATTCACAATTTCGTCGAATCGGGGATTACCAATTTTAATTAGTTTTTCCTCGGGAATATTAACATCTAAATCACGGAGTTTTTGCATGTGTTTTGGTCCGGATATGAAATGGTAGTCAAAGGATTCCAAATCTTTTGCATTGCCACCATATTTCTTATCTCCGGTGCCATGTCCCATAAAGATAGTTAGGCATACACTTTTTTTCCTTTTTATGACAGTATTGCTGTTTGAAATCAGTATTCCCGGCCAGTGAAAGGGTTCTTTATTCACATCTTTCACCATAATAGCAGGTGGTTCTGCAAACAATGGACTGTTAGCCTGAGCCCTTTGACTCGCTCGCAAATACCATTTTAACCGATATTTCCGATTCAATTTACGGACAATAAACGTCCCTCCTATTTTACAGTAAATCACCCGGGCAAAGGAATATTCATAGACCTGATTGGCGTAGTAGTAAATTGTTTTATCTGTCCTATTGTAATTATTCATTTTATTAGACCATTAACAAATAGATTAAGTATTATTTATATTAAGCACTTCTGTCTGCCTATCTACCGCATAATGTAATTTAAAAGTTGTGTCTTCTAATGAGAATTCTAACGCCTTTTTGAGTTCAACCAGATTATAATATGTATTAGGAAGTAGAAAAAGGTAAGCACAAATTTCAAAGCTGTTTCTTACTTTACAGTAACGAAAATTTTTATAAAACCGTTGTAAATATTTACTTAATTAAAGAAATTTTGAAATGAAATTATCTACAACGTCAAGACGAAAATTACGAAACCTAATTAATGATATTAAAGCAATTGGTTTAGGTAAAAATTTAGATAAATTGGGAAAAATCTACGGAACGGATAAGAAAGGAAGCCATTTGTATACAACTCATTATATGACACACCTGGAAAGATTCAGATATAAAAGAATTAATTTACTTGAAATAGGAGTTGGTGGTTATGAAAATCCACACTTAGGTGGTAAATCTTTAAGAATGTGGAAAAAATATTTCCCATTCGGTAACATTTTCTCTATAGATATTTATGATAAGTCTTCTCTTCAAGAGAATCGAATAAAAATATTCAAAGGAAATCAAATAGATAAAGACTTTTTGAATAAAGTAACAGATAAAATAGGCGGAATAGATATTATAATAGATGATGGTAGTCACATTAATGAACACGTTATTGGAACATTTAATATTTTATTTCCAAAATTGAAGGACGAAGGAATATATGTTATTGAAGATACTCAAACATCTTATTGGGAGGACTTTGGAGGTAATAGTAAAAATTTAAATGATCCTAAAACAATAATGAATTATTTTAAAAGTTTAACAGACGCACTAAATAACCAAGAATTTTTAATTCCTAATTACAAACAAAACTATTTTGATAAGAAAATAGTCTCAATGCATTTCTATCATAATATGATATTTATTTACAAGGGAAATAATGATGAAAAATCAAATTTGGTAGTAAATAATCAAGATCTAAATCTTGGACGCGATCCAAATCAGTAATCTTTTACATCTCAATCAAAACATAGTTAACCGGTATCTCAATTCCATATATTAAAATGATTAAATTTTGGAGATCTGTTCATTCCACTTTGGTTTAGGTTTTATCAAAAATTTCAGCACCATAAAAGGGAACAGCACTAACTCTTGGACAATATAGAAATACTTGGAAAATTTATCACCAAACCAGCGTTGCCAGAATACATCTTCAAAGCTAGAATTCTTAATAAACATTTGAGCTGATTGATGAAATCCATACAGCATAAAGACAAGGTACAATCCGTAGAATCGGAGAGGAAAATGATCACCAATCACCCAATGGTAATACTGCATACGGTGAACCAGAAGATTATGCAACGGTATTATTCGCACCCCAACTCCACCCGGCATATCGAATTTTAGCAAGACTATTGGTTGGGGATCAAACATAAG
>DTWI01000011.1 GCA_012963075.1 Fidelibacterota bacterium | reverse complement strand
ATCCAAAATGGAATATCTCCGCCTGTACTTGAAGCTACCACTTTCCCTATCCCTATTAATTGGACTAAGCAATATGGAATCAATGCCGCTATTGATATCAACCCTGTTAATAAACGCACGTACTTGCTTTTATGAAAATCAGCTAAGAGGTCTCCTGGTGTTATATATCCATTTTTCTTGCCTAAAAACCACATTTTCCTACCTATAAACCACAGTAATAACGGCGTTCCAACACCGGTGAAACCATGGGTCAGTAGCCATTCTAATCCTTGACCGTAATAAGCCCCTGGTGCTCCTAAATAAGCCCATACACTCATCCAACTTGCAAACATAGTAAATCCTAATCCAACCCAAGAAACAGAGTTATTTGATAGGTAATATTCAGCTGATGTATTTTGGGTGCTTTCTTTGTTTGATTGAATAGCAATAAATACATTTTTGAGAATAAATATACAGACAAAGACAATAATTATAATTGTCACTTTGAAATTTCTTCTTTATCAATTAAGGCATCAACGTCCTTGCTCCAATCAACAAACACGTGAAAGTATCCAATGACAGTTAGCACTACAAAACTGAAGGAAAGCGTCATCATCCACAGCAGCAATAGTGGAACACCCCTCCATGTCCCTTGAAACAAGCCCAAAATATAGGGCAATACGTATAGCAAGATTAAAGTGACATATCCAAAAAATAAGCGTCTATTTTTAGATTTCACCTCTTCATTCATCATCATTTCCTTGAATTTCCTAATTCACTACTTACTAAATCAGCTATTTTTTTTCCTGAAGAGTGGGCTAACGACCAGCCAAGAGTTCCATGACCGCAATTAAGATATAAATTTTGGAAGTGACGGCGCTCAATAAGAGGAAGGCTAGACGGCGTCATTGGTCGATTTCCACAAAAAGCGTCAATGTGTTGAATTTCTAAATCAGGGAGTATATTAAGGACTTGTTTTTTAACGCAGTCTAAATGGCTATCTTTAATATCAGTGCTCGTGCCAGAAAATTCAGCAATGCCAGCTACTCTCAGATTGTTTGTTCCAAATGGCGCTAAAGTTATGCGTGCTCGGTTATCAATAACACTTATTTTAGGGAGTACTTCTGGGTTTGTGGCTGTTATATCCAAAGATAAACCTTTTAGCGGGTATACTGGAATACGAAAGCCTAAAAGTCGTGTTACATCATTGCTAACTGCGCCTGCTGTAACGACAGCAGCATCACAGCTTATTTTTTTACCGTTATTAAGTACAAGTCTTTCAATTTTACGGGCGTTTAAAATAAACTCTACAGGTTTTGTTTTAAATAGGAATTTTACGTTATAGGGTGGTTTCTCAAGAACAGTTTGTAAATTATCACAAAATAACTTGCAGTTGCCAATTGCGTCTACTGGTGAAAACAATGCTCCGTATAGGTTGTTTACTGATGCAATAGATGGTTCTTTTCGTATACAGTCATCTCTTGTAAGAGGAACTTGTTCAATACCATAGTCTTTTTTTAACACCTTACTAAAGGAAAGCGCTCCATCAAAATCTTGTTTACTACTGTATAAGTAAAGTTTTCCCGTTTTTTTATATTCAAAGTTAAATGGGTGTTGACTGATAAACTTCTTCATAAGCGAATCACTTTCAGAAAGTTGATTTATAAGGGTCAATCTATTAGCTGAAAATGTGTTTGGTAAACATTCCATTAAAAACGCTAAAGCCCAAGTCAAAAAACGTGGGTTATACCAGTCACGAACTCGGATTGATGGATGAAGTCCGAGCAGTACTTGCGGTAGCATTTTCAATACCGAAGGAGAAGCAAGCGGTCCACTGGTGTAGGACAGTAGTGAACCATTGGCAATACTTGCTTCCATAGCACTTGAGTTGTTTTTTTCAATTACTGTAACTTTATACCCTAGTGATGATAAGTAGTAAGCACTTGTAAGACCAATTACACCGGATCCGATAATAACTAAATGCAAAAGAACCTCCAATAGTGTTAAAATATTGAATTATACTGACATTATTTCATGTTATTTGCAAATTTAAAATAATAGAATATTCGAAACATCATAAAAATAAAAAAATTCAGCATTAATTATAATAAAAAAAACATTTATAATTTGATTTAATTTACTATTTATTCAAAATGTTTGAATTTATTTAAGAGTAAGTGTAACACCTTTAACGGTAATAAGAAGCCCCTGTTCAAGGGGCTTCTTATTGCTAAAATCATATTGTTT
>DTWI01000010.1 GCA_012963075.1 Fidelibacterota bacterium | reverse complement strand
ATCGCATAACATCTACACCCATTTTTTCAGCCGCATCATCAAACCAGATTGCATTACCTGCAGTTTTATGCATTTCTTTTCCATCTTCATCTTTAACTAAGGCATGACCAAGAAGAGTTTTAAAAGGAGCTTTGTCCTCCAAAAAACTTGACATAGCAAGCAAAGAGTAAAACCAATTTCTAAACTGACCAGGAAAACATTCAGTAATAAAGTCAGCAGGAAACCATTCTTTCCAATATTCATTATTGTCAAAATAACCTAGGGTAGAAAAAGGAACAATGCCTGCATCAAGCCACGGATTTCCAACATCCTCAATTCTAATCCCAACTAAACCTGTCTCAGGATGTTTAATTTTAACATAATCAATCCAAGGACGATGAGGACTGTTACCTTTAAATTTATCCCATCCTTCAACAGCAAGTTTTTCCAACTCTTCTTTGGAACCAACAACATAAAAACTCCCATCTTCAAATGTCCATATTGGTAATGCTAATCCCCAAAATCGTTTTTTTGAAATCATCCAATCACCCATATTGTCTAACCAATTATGTTCGCTATCTGATCCCCATTCTGGAATCCAATTAATTTCATCGACAACATTCTTAATCCTATCTCTCCAATCCATGTTTATATACCACTCGTTTACCTGTTTAAAAACAAGTTCGTCTCCTGATCGCCAACAATGTGGATATACATGAGGATAATCTTCTGCATAAAGCAATAAATTTCTCTTTTTTAAGTCTTGTAATATCTTTTCTGAGGTTTTTTCATCGGTTGCATTAAGACCAGATAAGAAATCAAAACCTTTAACAAAATTAGCTTGATTATCAATCGGTGATATTTCAACAAAATCATTTTTTTTACAAATTTTATTGTCTACTGATCCGCACCCTCCTGCCATATGAACTATGCCAGTTCCTTCTCCTTCAATTACCATGTCATTTCCTTCTGAATCTTTTCCTCCATCAACAATAACATGACATTGAACTGCATTAACTCCTTTTTTCTCTAATTCAACATTAACATTTGGATAACCTCCATTATTATTTTGTGCATCAAGATGATCATAAGGTCCTTCATAATTCCAACCAAGCATGTCTTTACCTTTTAGCACTTCAATAATCTTATATCCTCCTCTTTCCTTAAAGATTTGATCTAAAGTTTTTAGTTTAGGGATTCCTTTAACCCAGTTTTTCTTTTCAGAAAATTCTTTAGCAAGACGCTGAAATTTTAAATTATTTTCAGCAACATAATAAATAGAACCATCAGGTATAGATATTTTTGCATAATTTAATTTTGTATTAATTGCTACAGCAATATTTGAAGATAGAGTCCATGGTGTTGTAGTCCAGATAAGTAAATTTTCATTCTTGTAATCTTTTAAGGGAAATTTTACAAAAACGCCTTTATGGACGGTTAGTTTACGACCTTCAATAATTTCCATCTGAGAGTAAGAAGTACCTGATCTACCAGACCATGGAACAACATCTGTACCACGATAAATTTTGTCTTCTTCAAACAATTTTTTTAGAAAAGACCAGATTGCATAATTATTATCATCGGACATGGTATAATATGAATTATCCCAATCCATCCAATAACCTAGTCTCTTAGATTGTTCAGTTTGAACTTCTGAATATTTTTGCACTCTTTTTTTACAAAGATTAACAAATTTTTCTATACCAAGATCTTCAATCTCTTTTTTAGACTTAATACCAAGTTCTTTTTCTACTTCAATTTCTACCCATAACCCTTGGCAATCAAAACCATTCTGATAACGTAATTGATATCCATTCATAGCTTTATAACGTTGATAAACATCTTTCAATGTTCTTCCCCAGGCATGATGGACTCCCATCGGATTATTCGCAGTGATTGGACCATCAAGAAAACTCCATTTTTTACCTTTGGAGTTCTGTTTGATTAATTTCTGAAAGATATCATTTTTTTCCCAAAAATCAAGTATATCATGTTCAATTGATATAAAATCTGCTTTTGAATTTTCTTTCTTTATGCTCATAGTGAATTAACTATGAACTTATAAGAAATGTCTAATTATTGCAATTTGATTAGAATTTATCTTCGAAGTGTTAAGAACCTAGATGCTCTACCACGTTTTACTAGAACCAGAATTTTTTTATCTTCTTCGTATTGTTCTATCTCATTAATGAATTCATTAATATTGGAAATCTTTTTTTGTCCCACACGATTTATTAAATCACCGAGTTCAAAACCAGCTTGTTCAGCAATACCGCCAGGCAATATCTTAGTGACAACAATGCCCTTTAAATCTGAACCATCTGACCAGCTTGAATTTTTAGAAGGAATATTAAATTTTTTAATTAAAGCGTCAGATATATTTGCAACAGTAAGTCCAAATTTCTTATCTATATAAGTATCACCCACAGATGATAATCCATCAACCGATTTTTCTTCCAGAACTACATCAATATCTTCATTTCTTCCTGAACGAAGAATT
>DTWI01000009.1 GCA_012963075.1 Fidelibacterota bacterium | reverse complement strand
GAGTAGCTCAGTTGGTAGAGCGAGTGACTGTTAATCACCAGGTCGGGGGTTCGAGTCCCTCCTCCGGAGCATCATAATGCCAATGAAAAAAATAAATAATGAATAAACCTATTTAAGAAGAAAAAAATGGATTTCTTTACACTTTGGTCTTTACTTGGTTTTTTATTCGCTGTTTATGCTGTCACAGCTAATGACAGTATTCAAACACTAGGAACTTACATTGCATCCAATCGTGATGATATTAAGTGGTATTGGATGTTTGCATATATGGGTTCTATCTTTGTATTTACTATGGTGCAGGGTTTTAATGCTGGTGATCCAGCTTTTGGAAGACTAGATCAGTTTCCAGAAGTAGAAATACAATGGTATCATGCAATAGCACCATTAGTTCTGATTGTATTAACAAGAGTAAAAATACCAGTATCAACTACATTCCTAGTCTTATCGGTTTTTGCAACATCTGTTGTGATGGAAAAAATGTTATTGAAAAGTTTCTTAGGTTACGCAGTATCTTTTATTTTTGCTTGGGGATCTTGGTATTTGATTAGTAAGTATATTTTGAATGAAGGTGAGAAAGGTGAAAATAAATATAATAACTATTGGAGAGTTGCTCAATGGTTAACCACTGGTTGGTTATGGGCAACATGGTTGAAACATGATATGGCAAATATCATGGTATTTTTACCAAGATATAGTTCCATTGGGGGTATCGACTTTAAGTTTTTTATTATTGGTGCAATGCTTTTAGGTTTGGGATTCATGTTTTATGAAAAAGGTGGGAAAATACAAGAAATTGTTTTGTCAAAAACTAATACAAGATATGTTCGATCAGCTACGCTCATTGATTTGGTTTATTGTTTTGTTTTGTATTATTTCAAAGAAGTCAATAATATACCAATGAGTACTACATTTGTCTTTATGGGAATGTTGGCAGGTAGGGAGCTTGGAATTTGGATGGCTATTGGCTATGGACAACTAACATATACTAGTAGACACAAAAAGGCTATTTTCCCAATGTTATATAAAGATTTTCTCCGATTAATGTTAGGGTTGATGGTTAGTGTAGCTCTTGCATATGGCATACAATGGTATAGTACGTTTTAAACCATATAAAGGATATGAAGATGGACATTAAAAAATTATTACCAATAATTATTTTTATAATAGCATGTAATCAGAATAATGCTGATAGTCCATCTGTTTCTGATGATACTACATTAAATACATTTAAAGATTCTCTTAGCTATTCTATGGGGATTAATATTGGGAAAAATTTACCAGCCTATGCGGATATAGATAAAGAACTAATCAAGAAAGGATTAGATGATTTTTTTACCAATGAGGAACCTTTACTTAATGTTCCTGAAAGACAAGAAGTTCTAATGAAATTTAATATTGAAATGGCTGGTTTGGAAAGGGAAGAAATGAGAGAAGTAGGTGAAGAATTCCAAAAATTATCTAGAGAAAATAAAATAAAAGGTCAAGAATTTCTTGATGAAAATAAAACAAAAGAAGGTGTTTTAGTAAGAAGAAGCAATCTTCAATTTAAAAAAATTGTCACTGGTACTGGAGATATACCAGATTATGATGATAAAGTAACTGTTCATTACAGCGGATATCTTATTGATGGACATAAATTTGATAGTAGTTATGATAGTGGTACTCCTGCTACATTCCCAGTACAAAAAGTGATACCAGGATGGACAGAAATATTACAGATTATGCCTGTTGGTTCTAAGTGGGAAGTGTATATTCCGTACAATTTAGCATATGGAGAATCTGGAGTTCCTGGTCAAGAAATGGGAACATTTGTTATTCCACCCGCATCAGCCCTTATTTTTGAAATAGAATTACTTGGTATTATAAAATAAATCAATTTACACGTTTTACGCATAAGGAAACGCTTACCTCGCTAAATAAATATTATATGTTAAGATATATTCTAATGAATGCATGGAGATTTCCTATTATAAAACATGCATGGGGATTACCAAAAATGTCTGCTGATTCTTTTGTTAGAGATTCTAGTGATAGTCGTCCAATTGTTCTTTGTTGTGGAGATAGCATTACTCATGGGCATATAGGATATGATTGGGTAGGAGCATTAAGAGAAAAGGATTCTTCAAAAATATATGTTAATGCTGGAATAAATGGAGATTTAGCATGGAATTTAAATCAAAGATTAGAAAATGCTTTAAAATGTAATCCAGACTATATCACTATTCTTATTGGTACAAATGATACGATGGGGAGTCAAAAAATTAAGTTTATTCAAGAATATTATGTGACAAACAAAGGATTACCGCAATTACCATCAATGGACTGGTATAAAAAAGAATTAGAATCTATGATTCAATACATGAAATCTCATAGCAATGCAAAAATTGCTATTAGTACTCTGCCATGGATTGGAGAACGTGCTTCGGATAATATTATTAGTGTTGTTAAAGAATACAATAGTATTATTAAAAATATGGCTAGAAAATATGATTTAATATTAATTGATTTTTTTAGTCATCTTAGCAAGTTTATTGGTGATAATAGCGCTAGCCACCCTTATGAAACCACTCAATGGCGTACACTACGAGTGCTCAGAGCTATAATATTACACTATATTTTTGGTCAGAATTGGAATCAAATTGGAAAAAAATATGGTTTAAAAGCATTGTGTGATCATATTCATCTCAATGAGGATGCTGGAATGATACTAGAGAATGAAATTAGGGAGTTTCTTGACAAGTAAGTACCCCGTACAGGATTTGAACCTGTGACCCTCGGATTAGAAATCCGATGCTCTATCCGCTGAGCTAACGG
>DTWI01000008.1 GCA_012963075.1 Fidelibacterota bacterium | reverse complement strand
GCAGATGAGGGTACACGTATTCGATTAAAAGGCTATGGCGATGCAACTTCAGGTAATGGCCCTTATGGGGATCTTTATATAATTACTCATTTGAAACATGATCAGCGATTCATTCGCGATGGTGATCTGCTTATACATGAATCTGAGATTTCCTTTCCAACCGCAACATTAGGTGGTAAATTAACTGTACCGACGCTTGATGGAAATGCTACTATTAAAATTCCTTCAGGAACTCAACCTGAAACGATTTTTAAATTAAAAGGTAAAGGTTTCCCTAAACTTCGTGGATTTGGACGTGGAGATATGTTAGTAAAAGTTCGTCTTTCTATTCCAAAAAAAATAAATTCCAAAACCAGAAAATTAATTGAAAATCTATCTGAAGAAATGGGTCTGCCTAAACCAAAGAAAAAAAAATTTTTAAGATAATTACAACCTAATTTTTAACTCGTACGATTTTTGTTTTTCCTAAAACGCGCCAATATTCTACTTCAACCCCTTCAATTATTTTTTTCTGTAATTTTTCATCATTAGGAAGTGTAGCATCAAAAGTTTCAAAAGTTTCCATATCCATTAATTGTATTGAATTTGCTAAAATAGAAATCACTTGACCCACTCTTTTTTCGATAATAGGTATTTCTATACCTGCAGAAACTGGAGATACGATGCTACGTTTAGAACCATCAAAAATTCCTATTGCTACTACTCTAGCCTTGGCAGATCCGTGTTTTCCAGGTTTTGATTTATCATATTCGACTATCCTGCATGGTTCGTCATTTATAATTATATAGGATCCTACTTTCACACTGCCCAAATCCGCTGGCTTACTCATTTACATATCGCAAATAATGGGCAAGATATATAACGATTCTCGCAAAGTAATAATTTGGACTAAATTGATTACCAAACAAATTGATTCATTTGCAATAATATCTAAAGATTCTGATATGACCGCTGCAAAGTCTGCAATTAATATTGCAAAAAAATTTACACGATCTGGATTACATGTAAAACTAATTTCTCCATTAATTTCAAAACACTTTGATACTGTATCTATTTCTGATAATCTAAGCGACTCGAATATCAAATGCATTATAGTAGTCGGTGGTGATGGCACAATATTAAAAACAGTACGTTTGATGAAACAACAAATTCCTATTTTAGGTATAAATTTTGGAGGACGTGGGATATTAACCGAATTAACCCCTGTTGAAATTTCTAAAGCAATTGAAAAAATAAAACACGGTGAAATATTTTTTGATCGTAGAAAACGCATTAAACTTTTTTTAAATTCAAATAAATCTGTTTCTGCTTTAAATGAAGTTTATATAGAACGTTACAAAAAACTTCGTTCAAGTTATTTTGAAATATATTTAGATTCATATAAATTGAAACAAAAAATGGACGGATTGATCATTTCAACGCCTACTGGTTCAACCGGACACGCATTATCACTTGGTTCTTCTATTCTAAATGAAAACCTTTCTGCATTAATGTTAACTCCAATTGCTCCTATTTCGAGAATTCCACCATTTGCATTGCCTCTTATGGATATATCTATCATTCCTAATGATGATGCATATGTTATTGTAGATGGACAAGTTGAATTTCAAATTAAAGCACATG
>DTWI01000007.1 GCA_012963075.1 Fidelibacterota bacterium | reverse complement strand
TTTTATTCTTATTAAAAAAACATGTATTGGGAATAAAACTAAAAAAACAATTAAAACCCTAACCTTAAGCCCATAATAAAAATTATTCATGTTGGGATGCAATTTTATCAATAAAATTTATTTTCTCTTTAAGTATTTTTATACAATCTTTTAAACTTTGTTCCGGTTGGAAGTATATTGGTTCTCCAACAACCAACTTGATTGGACTAAAAGGCTTGCTTAAATAAAAATTATGCCAATTTTTAAACACCCAACTTCTTTTTGCATGACCAATAACAGGAATTATTGGAACACCGGTTTTTTGTGCTAGTCTAACAGCACCAGGTTTTGGAATATGTTCTGGTCCTTGAGGGCCATCTGGGGTAATGATAATTTTAGTAGACGGAAGTTTTAAAAGCCTAATCATGTCACTGTATGCACCCGACCCTCCTCTAGAACTAGACCCCCTTACAAACGAATACCCCATCAACTCTCCAACCCTAACAATTAATTCGGCATCCTTGTTTATGCTTGCTAATCCAATGTAGTTTTTATTAGCAAAATAATGAAAAACAGTTAAAATTTTTCCATGCCAAGAAACCAAGATAAACGATTGATTGTTTTTGATTAAAGCATTGATATTGTTTTCACCTTCAACGGCAAACTTGTTGAAGCCGTATAGCAGTTTAACCGTTGTCCAAAGAAAAATGGTTTTTATAGACAAAAGAAGTTTACTGTAAAATGTGTTTTGCTGCATTGTGATATGGATTTTTTGTTTCTGATTTCATTTTTTCAATAAGAAGATTATAATTTTTTGCCCAGGCGGACTTCCCTTCATTTGAAAACAAATAATTTATTTCATTAATAATATTTGTTGCTGTCATGTTTTTTTGTAATAATTCTTTTACAGCTTCTTTTTCTGTAATTAGGTTTACTAAAGACAAATGTTTTACTAAAGACATTTTTTTTGCAAAAAACCAAGTTAAAGAAGACAGCTTATAACAAACTACCATGGGACAATTTAATAATGCAGTCTCAAGGGTAGCGGTTCCCGAACATACAATTGCTGCATCTGCACACGATAGCGCCTCATAATGATTTTTATCAACCACTATTAAGCCTTCTGGTATATTTTTAATTTTAATATTTGGCGCTTGAATAAGAACGGGTTGTATTTTGTGTTTTGAAGAGGCATTAAAGGCCCTAATTGTTTTCAAAAAAATAGGCCAATGTTTTTTTACCTCTGATGTTCTGCTGCCAGGCAATAAGGCAATAATTTTTTTATCCTGATTAATATTATATCTTTTGTGTAGAAAATCAGAATCAAATTTTTGTTTTAGAATAGATATAAGCGGATGTCCAACAAAATGAACATCAATTTGTCGATCGCTAAACCATTTTTTTTCAAAAGGAATAATACTAACTAATTGTTTACAAGCTTGTTGTAAGTCTTTTGCCCTAGAGCTGTTCCAGGCCCAAACTTGAGGTAGAATAAAATAAGAAACAGGAACCCCTAGTTTTTTCATTTTTTTTGCAAGCCGAATATTGAACCCTGGATAATCAATTAATATTACCTTATCAGGCTTAAGTTTGTTGATAAATTGTACTGTTTTGTTAAATATTCTTTTTATTCTAGGGTAATGTTTTAGCACCTCAAACAAACCAATTACATTTAGGTTTTTAATGTGTTCAATTTTATTAAGTCCAGCTTGAACCATTCTGTCCCCACCGATTCCATAAAAAGAAAGATTTGGATTAATATTTTTCATCTGTGTAATCAATTTTGATCCATGCAAGTCCCCCGAGTCCTCTCCGGCAATAACAACTATTTTATTGTTAACCATTTTTAGTAATTTTTTCTTCAATTTCTAAGGCAACCCCTAAGGCTTTTAAGCCTTTTGTGCCATCTACAACGGGTACACTTCTTGTATGAATACAATCAATAAAATTATTTATTTCTTCTAATAAAGCATCTTTTTTTTCTGGTATAATTTTATCATAGTATATTTTTTTTATTCCGTCTGCTGTTTCCACCTCTTTTTCGGTTAGGCTTGCTGTTGTTCCAAGAATGCCGGCTGAAGACAAGCTAGAAGAGGTATCAATGTTATAAGTTTCAATTTGTGGAATCATTAGGTCCGTAATAGTATAAAGATTTTTTTCATATGTTCTAATTTTTCTAACATAGTTTTGTGCAATTCTACTTGATTTAAGGTTTGCAATGACCCCATTATAAAACTCAATTCTTGCATGAGCAACATCTACTTTTGTTCCCATCATTATTGCTCCACTTGCTTGAATTTGTTTTATATTGCTATCGACCATAGACAAAACCAAATCAATATCATGAACCATTAAATCTAACACCACAGGAACTTCAGTTCCCCTGCTTTGGAAAGGGGCCAGCCTTTCAATTTCTATAAAATGTGGATTTTTAATTATTGTTTTTAATCGATTGATTGTAGGGTTAAACCTTTCAACGTGTCCTACCTGGACAATGTTTTTATTTTTTTTAGAAAGACTCACTATTTCTTCTGCTTCTTCTATATTGCTAGCGATAGGTTTTTCAATAAAAATATCTTTATTTTTTTTAAGGCAATCCATAGCAATGCTATGATGTAGGTTTGTTGGCGTTACAATGTGCAACCCATCTGAAGAGCTAATTAAGTCTCCAACGTTTTCGAAGCTTTTAACTGAAAACTTTTTACTTATTTTTTTAGCCACCTCTTTATTCGAATCAAAAAATCCAACAAAATTAACAGAAGGATGAGAACAAAGATGTTTGATATGGTGTTTACCAAGGTGTCCAGCACCTATTACCCCAATTTTAATACGAATTTTTTTATCAACCACGGCTGTCACTGTCCTTTAATAAAGTATGCAATGTCTCCTTCTTGCATAATATAATCTTTACCAACAATTTTAACCAACCCCAATGTTTTTAAGCTTTTTATGTTGTTTTTGTGTTTTATGGCATCATTAAAAGTATATATTTCAGCCTTGATAAATTTTTTTGCAAAATCAGTATGAACTTCTTCTGCAGCTTGTACAGCGGATGCTCCCTTAGCGACTGTTCGAGCCCTTACTTCTTCTTTGTTGCAAGTAAAAAAAGTTTGAAGACCAAGAATTTCATATGATTCTTTAATAAGACTATTTAACCCAGCTTCTTTCAAGCCGTATTCGTTTAGCATTAATTGCTTTTCTTCTTCGTTTAGGTCTGTCATTTGTGATTCTAGCTTTCCATTAATTATTATAAAAGAAGAATAATTTTGTTTTGCAAGGATTTCCGCTTCTTGAATTTGATTTGTTAGCATGTTGTTTTCATCGGTGTTTGCTACACAAATCATTGGTCTGTCTGTTAAAAGAAATAAATTTTTAATAATAGCATCTTCCTTGCTATTTCTTTGGAAGGCCCTTGCAGAAAGCCCCTTATTTAAGTATTCCAATAAATTATTTAAAATTGTTTTTGTCAGCTTGCTTTCTGGCCTGTTTGCTTTGAGCAGCTTTTCATTTTTCTCCAAACCTTTCTCAACAGTTTTTATATCAGCAAGCATTAGTTCGGTGTTAATAATTTCCATATCATTTAATGGGTTAACTTTGTTTTCAACATGTGTAATGTTTTTGTCTTCAAAAAAACGAATGACATGTACAACAACTTTTACAGACCTAATTTGTGATAGAAACTGGTTGCCTAAACCTTCTCCTTGATGTGCATTTTTTACTAGTCCTGCAATATCAATAAATTCAATAGTATTATAGGTTGTTTTTTTGGGTGCAAAAATTTCTGATAGAATTTTTATCCTCTCATCTGGAATTTCTATAATGCCGACATTTGGCTCAATTGTACAAAAAGGGTAATTTTCCGCAGCAACGCTATTATTGCTAAGAGCATTAAATAGGGTTGATTTCCCAACGTTGGGAAGTCCTACAAATCCACAATTTAATTTCATGGAGAGAATATAATACTTATTTTATTTTTTACGACGACTAAAAAGGTCTTTTTTAATAAATTCCAACCCCTTTTTAATAAGTCCCCAACCATTTATCATTAACAATAATCCGTTATTGAACTTATTAGCTTTTCTACTCATGATATGCCGCCAATGCCTGTTATTTTGAATTTATCAAAACCAACCGATCTAATTAATTCCGTCCAAAGCGTTTTTGGGTTTTTATCAAAAATTATTTTTGAAGTATCATGTATTAACCAGTCGCCATTTTTAATTTCATTATCTAATTGATTTTTGTCCCAAGCAGAATGACCAAAAATAAGTTTTGTATTATCTAGCTTTTTTTCTTCAAATAAGATTTTTTTAATTAATTCTAAATTATTAGACAATTTGATTTTTTCTGACATATCAAACGATATATTTTTTGTATTTTTAGCGCTAAGAATACATGCTTCATGAATAGAAACAGGACCACCAAAATAGATTTTGTTTGATTGAGAAAGTAAATCTTTTAAAAATTTATCTTTTATACCTGAACTAATAATTTTCATTGTACTGACAGGTTTATTAATGATAAATCCTACTGCACCACCAGCATTATATTCGCAAATAAAAATAACGCTTTTTGCAAAATAAGGATCTATCATATTTGGCATTGAAACTAGAAGCTTGTTCTTTAATGTATACATTATATACAAACATAAATCCTTTTTTGAATGATGTCCAGATTTAACTAAATTGAAGGTTAACTCTTTTTATAATATGAAAAATATTTTATCAATTAAAGGCGCAAGACAGCATAATCTAAAAAATGTTAGTGTTGATATTAAAAAAAACAAATTGATTGTAATTACAGGGCCTTCTGGTTCGGGAAAATCTTCGTTAGCATTTGACACTATCTATGCTGAGGGACAGAGAAGATATGTTGAGTCTCTTTCGGCATACGCTCGACAGTTTTTGGATTTAATGGAAAAACCCGATGTTGATGTTATTAAAGGGCTTTCACCTGCTATTTCTATTCAACAAAAAACGGGTTCACGCAATCCGCGATCAACAGTTGGAACCATTACTGAAATTCATGATTATTTACGACTTCTTTATGCTAGCATTGGGAAGCCACATTGCTGGGAATGTAAACAAGCAATTGATAAACAAAGTCCAGAACAAATTGTGGATCAAATTTTAACAATTAATTCTGATAAAAAAGCTTATATACTTTCTCCAATCATTCAGGGAAGAAAAGGACAACATAAAGGCGTCTTAGACGATATAAAGAAAAAAGGATTTTTAAGAGCAAGAATTGATGAAAAAATTGTGCCATTAAGAAAAGAACAAAATCTTGAAAAAAATAAAACCCATAATATTGATGCTGTTATCGATCGCGTTGTAATTCATAAAGATATTAAATCTAGATTATTGGAATCTGTTGAACTGTCATTAAAAATGGGTGAAGGAATTTGTATTATCAATATTGAAGGAGAAAAAGAAGTTATGTTTAGTGAACACTTTGCTTGCCCATACCATCCATATGTTAGCTTATCCGACCTTGCTCCTCGTATGTTTTCATTTAACTCTCCATATGGTGCTTGTAATCAATGTGACGGCTTGGGCTACATAACGGAAGTTGACCCCAATCTTGTTATTCCAGATATAAAAAAATCACTAATACAAGAAGCAATTGTACCTATCGGAAGCCAACCCAAAGGATGGCACGGCGCTAAACTAAGAGCGCTTAGCGGAATTTATCCCTTATCTTTTTCGTCTCCATGGAACAAGCTGAGCAAGGAAATTAGAACAATTATTTTGTATGGACTGAAAGGACAAAGCATTGATATTAGTCTTAAAAATAAAAAATGGTCCGGCACCTATAGCGGCAAATGGGAAGGAATAATTCCTGAACTTCAGCGCCGCTATAAACAAACCCGTTCTTTTGGTATAAGAAAATGGATTGAAGGTTTTATGAGCACTAGAAAATGTGATAGTTGTGCAGGGAAAAGACTAAAAAAATCATCACTAAATGTCACGGTTAGTGGTAGCAATGTTGGGAACTTATGTACAAAAAATATAGAAGAAACACTCAAATTTTTTAATGATATTTCTATTTCAAAAAGCGATCAAGAAATTGCAAATGGCATTCTAAAGGAAATAAAAAAACGACTAACATTTTTAATAAATGTTGGACTTGGTTATTTAACTTTGGATAGGGCTTCTCGAACCTTATCAGGTGGAGAAGCTCAACGAATACGACTTGCTTCTCAAGTTGGATCACAATTAACTGGGGTATTATATGTATTAGATGAACCATCTATTGGTTTACATCCAAGAGATAATAATCGACTTTTAAAAACGCTTAAATCTCTAAGAGAAATA
>DTWI01000006.1 GCA_012963075.1 Fidelibacterota bacterium | reverse complement strand
TTGGCGGCAATTTATCATTGAGTGTCACTAGTTCTGTGGAATCTACCAATTCATTTCCGCTACTATCATAAATGGCTACAGTTTGATTTGAATAAAAATAAACAGTTTCTACTCCACTAGGTAGGGGTGAGATATTAAGATTCAATGTATACAGGTATACAGTGCTAGCAACATCTGGTGTTGTGACCGAATTAATTGTTAAAGTTTCAGCATTGCTACCCGTTGGTGAGTTATCAAAAACAAATAAAAAATTCCCTTCATCAATTTCTTCTGACAAATTGGTTTTATATAATCTTTCACTGGATGTAAAACTCACATTATTATTTTCCTCCAGATTTGTTTCCGTAATTGAGGGTGCGAGTTTATCTTTCAAATTGATTTCGCCTGAAGTTGAAGTTTCAGGCATCGCTACACCTATTTTACTATAAATTGATAAATTATCTTTCGGCTTAATTAATATATGTTCCGCACCACTGGGAGGAGGATCTATTATACTTAAGTAGATCCTTATAATATCTACTCCACCTGTTAAGGGTCCACCGTTATTACTTCTCAAACTGTCAATAGTTACATTTGTCGCAGTACCGCCATCGCCAGCATTTTGGTTAAAGATTAGTTCAAAATCATTAATGTTTAAAGAGTCAGTTGTAGCTTGATCTGAATAAACGGTATCATTAAATGTGATTGTTATATAGCTATTATCATCTTCTAGGATAGCATTAATAATTGTAACGGCCACTCCATTCAGCGTGATTTCGCCGGTGTTTGTTGTGTCTGCCATTGGCGTTCCACCGCCATCATAAATCGAGGTGCTAGTAGAGGGTTTTATTTCAAAGGTCTCGACTCCAGATGCTGGGTTTGGTTCCAGGCCTAGCCGCACAGTAAGTTCACCGCCCTGTAGTGGGCCATCATCGGTATTTTTAATTGAAATAATACCGGGCGGATTTGCAACGCCTCCATTTGCTTGGAAATTTGAAGGCTCAAAGTCTTCTATTAATAAAGAGTGATCACCCTCTTCCCAAGGTTCCTCAAAAGTATATGTGTTTTTATTGAAGGTTATATCCACATAACTATTGTCTTCAGCTAAATCAAAGCCAGTTATAAAAGGGGGCACATGATGAGTTACATTTATCCGGAAACGATTTGGCGGATTATTTCCTGCAGATGAATAAGAATCAACAACGATATAATATGTTACTGGTTCATACCCACTTAGGTACCAACCTCCAACAACAAAATTTGTAACTAATGTATTCCCATTTCCGCTAAGATCCGCTAAAAGACCAGTTTTTTCATCGAACATCCAATAACCATTCAGATCACCAGATGACTCATAATTACCTACATTGATGGTTGCATTCAAATAATTATTATATAAATCTGCTACAGCTGTTTCAGATAATTCCACATCCCAGACCGCTACTTTATCAAAAATACCATTTATGTGCCCGCTAGTACCATCTCCACGTACACCAATATAGAATGGTTGGCCGGCTGGGTTGCTTATAGCGGAACCTCGTTCAGCTACCAGCGCACCATCAAGATATAATTTGGTATCAGTAGCTGATTTAGTTACGGTAAGACGGTGCGTTGATCCCTCAATACTAGACCAATCTATTCCTGTATCCCAATCATCTGTTATCTGGAGCTTATCCTCATCATTTCTCCCAATGTAAAAATTTGTTCCCGCACCTCCAACTTGAGATAAAATTGTTGCTGTTGGTAGATTATCGTTTAGCTGTGTGTAAAACCACACCGATACAGAAAAATCCCCGGAGCTTGGGATTACCGCAGCATTTATCTGTGCAGTACCTAGAATATTATTACCTATACCTGTTATAAATGCTAGGTTAATCCAATTATTGACATCTGGCGTTAATTCATACCCATATATAACACTTTTTAAATCTGGCGTTAATGGAGGTTGATCCTCACCTCCAATTGCTGGTGTACAGGCATGAGAATCTTCAGCAAAACAGTCAATTAAAGAATATCCCTGCCCTGAATCAGGATAGACACATGTCAAACTTGAATCAACAAAGGTATCATTTACTGTTCTTCTAAATACTCCCAACATTGAATCAAAATTGGTAATGGGATCACAAATTGAAATATCAAGTCTAAGTGTATCGTAAACATTCAATGTAAATGCGTAATCCTGATTGTTTGCACCAGTACCATTATAATATGTAAAATTCCAATTGTCATGACTTTCAGCTAAAAGTGAATCTATATGGGTAAACGGAATTCCCATAATTACCATATCGCCATAGCCCTGGCCGCCGCCCTGGCCATGTAACTGATTGAGAATAGCTATCAGAATTAATATGTGGGGCATACGTTTATTCATGTAATTCTGGTCTTAACCGCTAAAATTTTAATCAACATTGATTATTGCTTTTCCATAAGATTTAATTGTAATAGGTTGATTATCAGGTGTAACCATTCTTGTTTGAGGCCGTAAGTATATGAG
>DTWI01000005.1 GCA_012963075.1 Fidelibacterota bacterium | reverse complement strand
GATGCACAAGATTTAGCAATGTTTGAAAATATGTGGGATTGGTCACTACAGGAAAACGGATTACAGGTTCCAAACTATTCAGTGTCAGGTGAAAATCCTTTTTTACGTATCTTAAATAATCAGCTAGTAATAAAATTCCCAAACGGAACAAAGTCAGGACAAGTTTACTTTGAGTATAGCCCTAGTAACTATAGTGTAAGTTTGCTCACTACATCATCAGAAGGAAGATTAGTTTTAAATAATACGCAAACTGGTATAGCACACGTTGAATTTGGTGATCACGGAGATTCTAGTGTTTTATCAGCACCAGAATTACGCTTTGGCTTCCAGAATTTAACTGACACATATGAATTTTTAAGAATTAGTTATTCAGCTTCTGATGGAAATGATCAAATCGTATCAGAAGGATATAATTTATTACAAACTGCTCCGTCCACCTATCGTTTGGGTGTGAGTTATCCAAATCCATTCAATAGTAGCACTATTATTGAATTTGATATGCCTGCCACTGAAACTATTAATATGGTGATATTAGATATACGCGGTAGGGTAGTCAGAAATTTAATTGATAATCAAGAACGATTTGGTTTTCAATCTGTACAATGGGATGCAAAGAATGATGATGGAGATAATGTAAGTAGCGGAGTATATTTTTATCAAATTCGCTCTAGCAATTTTAATGCTGTAGGGAAATTATTATATCTAAACTAATCGTCTTTAATTAATGTTATCCCAACCTCCTACGCTACAAGATATTCAAAACGCACAGTCTCTAACAGATTCTATTGTCCGAAAAACACCTATTATTACCTCAAATTATTTTAATGAATTATTGGGAATGGAACTTTTCTTTAAATGTGAAAATTTTCAAAAAACAGGTTCATTTAAGATTAGAGGGGCATCCAATGCTATTTTTTCTTTAACAGACGAAGAAGCAAAACAGGGAGTTGCGTGTCAGTCTTCAGGCAATCATGGTGGCGCAATAGCATGTGCTGCGAGCCTTAAGGGAGTGCATGCAGATGTTGTGATGGCAAAAAGCGTTTCTAAAGCAAAGATTCATAATGTGAAAACATATAATGGAAATATGATTTTTTGTGACAAAATGAGCGAACGAGATGGATTATTTCAAGAAGTACTAAAGAAGTATAATCGTGTTTCTATTCATCCATATGATAATTATTCGGTCATTGCAGGCCAAGGTACAATAGGTCTTGAACTCTGTGACCAATTAGATAGTTTTGATGCCGTTGTGGTACCCATAGGCGGTGGCGGACTTATTAGTGGTATCTCAATTGCTTTAAAAGGCCTTGGCTCTCAAGCAAAAATTATTGGTACTGAGCCAAAAAATGTAAATGATACCTATTTAATGTTTCAGGCTAATAAACGTCTTCCAATGGAACATAGAGAATCTGTCGCAGATGGATTAATGGCGATTGTTGGTGAATTTACCCTTCCAATTATTCAAAAGAATGTAGATGATATTATTTTAGCTACAGAAGAAGAGATTATTGAAACAACTAGGTTGATTTGGGAACAAATGAAAATTATTGTAGAACCATCGTGTGCTCTTACCCTTGCTAGTGTGATTGTTAATAAAGAAAGATTTCAAGGACAAAAAGTTGTCCTCATTCTTACCGGAGGAAATGTAGATCTGGTAGAATTTCCCTGGCAGAAAGTCGGGAAAGATTAGAGTAAAAAAAAGCCCTCAAAAAATGAGGGCTTTTTTTTATATCAATTACGTCTTACAATTAAAACTCATATCCGAGTTTAAGTGCAGCCCATCTACCCATTAAAGCACCTTGGAATGCTTCACGGTGTACTTGGTCAGTAATATTGTCAACTGTTAAAGTGACTTTTAAACCAGGAGCTGCAGCAATATCGAAGCTTGCATTTACACCTAAAGTGTAGAAAGCGTCGACTCTACCAGCATATACTGATCCATCCATATTGTATGAATCTTGATATCGTAGTGACAATCCATATCCGTGGCCATCGCCAGAATATTGCATTCCACCACCTAGTTTATTCTTTGGAGTGTTCATGTTTAATATACCTTCTTCATCAACACCTTCAACACTAATCTCATCTTTATCTATATGAGAAAATGCAGTCCAGAAGGACCAATCCTGGCTAGGATACCAGTTTAATGAAAGATCCAATCCGCTAAGTCTGAATGAGTCGGTAACTTTACCATATCCAAAGATCATGTCAGCACCATATGGTGAGTGATCTGGAGAAACGTTTCCAACTGGAATCGCACCTATTGTACCTGCAATAATACCTGCAAGATCATCAGCACCAATTCCGTTGCCATTTCCACCAGCAGCAGCAGAATCTAACAAGTTAACAAACCCTGTTAGGTTAGCGTTTCCATACATTGCAGTCATTAATTTTGCAACATAATCTGCGCCGTCTGCAGCCATAATTACACTATGAGACATGTTAGTTAGGGCACCAATGTAATCATGAACTTTAGTAGTCCATACATCAACACCTAATACCATACCGTTTCCAACTTGTCCTTTATATCCAATTTCATATACGTCACGAGTTGTGTGGTCATTCTTACCAATAGGAGATGCATTTGCACCATCAGAAGGTAAGAAAGCACCTGCAGCAGGATTAAACATCGCTGTCACGTGAGCCACGCTTGGAGTTACCCCCATTAGTGTTTGGAAATCAGCAGCAGCTGCACCAGCAGCGGCAGCACCATAAGCAGCAGCACCGGCAGTATCACCTGTAGCGGCTGCATAAGCAGCACCAACGCCTGCGGCCCAACCACCTAATAATGCTTGTCCACTAGCACCTTGTAAAAATCCACCACCAATGAAAGTAGCTAGAGTAGGCCATACAACAGCTGTGAAGTTTGCGTCACCAAGATCCCAATTGTGGTTAATATTACCACCTAAATAGGCATGTTGTGACCAATTACTACGAAATGAGTTTACCCCATTCGTACCCACATGATAGTTGTATCCATTTCTTGCACCCATCGCACGTAAATTAAAGTCAGGTTGGAATCCAAGTAATCCTGAAAAATCAGGTACTCCTGCTAATGATAAGAAATTAGCATATTGAGTAATATCTAGATTTTTCGGATAATTTCCTGGAACCTCGACGGATTTATTGTAAGTAAACCTTAGTGCTCCTGTAGCAGTTGGCTTATATACCACTGCGAATCTTGGGGACACTAGTAAATCATCATTCCACGTGTTATCATCTCCTCTAATTGCAGCTACTAATTTCCAATTGTCGTTTAATTGATTTTCGTACTGCGCATAGATACCATCTGAAGTATAGTTATCATCATCTTCAAATACCCCATTGATACTGCCACCAGTATCTGGAGTTCTATCTTCATGATCGATACCATAAGTCAAGTGTTGACCATTGCCCAAGGGTACAGAATGCTGTACTTGGAATGCAATGGATTCAGATCTATCATAGATAATCTGTCCAGTTCCAAGAATATAAGTACCATCTTGTTTATTATGGTTACGGAACAGATTAATATACAAATCGCCTCCAAGGACACCTTGGCGTTGATATGAAATCTGTTCTGAAAAAGAGTTTGCACCGATTCCATAAGCTCTACCAATACCTGTCATTTCTATTACGTCAGATTCTGTTCCGCGTAAAGAAAGAGTGATAGTAGATTTGAGATCGGGACGAAACTCCATTTTGGTAGTAAATACATCAGAATAAAGATTCACTGGTTCGGCTTCAGTAGCAGGGTTATTGTTAACACCTTCTACTGGATCGTCATAGATAGTATCATAGTTTCTGAATGGATATGTAGGAGTAGCTAACCAACGTCTTACTATTGCTGGTTCACTATATCCACCAACACCACCACTATTATTAATATCAAATGACCACTCATCATATTCAGTATGGCTTAAACTTACTCTATAAGCAAATTTACTGCCCCACTGACCAGCATATCCTGCTGATAACTTCGCATAGTTATTCATTCCACCAGTAACTGAAAGTCTAGCCCCACTTTGATCAAATGGAGACTTAGTGTAAATAGCCATTACGCCTTGTGCTGTGTTAGGACCATACATTGTAGATCCAGGACCACGAACAAGCTCTATTCTATCGATATCTTCTTCTTCTATACCCATAAGTTGATAGAGATTGGCTGTAATTACTGGAGGTCTAGCCCAACGATTGTCGACCATGACGTGTAAAGCGCCAGAAAAAATACCGTTGAAACCACGTAACGTAACGTTAGATGATGTCATACCAGTCTTCATGGTTTCTACACCAGCGCGACCTTCAGTATGATCAATAATCGATTTTGCACTACGTACGCTTAATTCTTCGCTTGAAAATACTTCTACACTAGCAGGAGCATCAACTACAAGTTCTTTCTTTCTAGAAGCTGCAACTACTACTTGATTAAGGCGAACATCGCCTTGATCTAGTGTAAGATTCAATGTTACAGTTTGGCCGTCGCCTACAGTAACACTTGAACTAGTACTTTCGTATCCGATATAAGAAGCAGTTACGGTATATGTACCGGCTGACAATCCTGTAACGGAATAAGAGCCGTCATTGTTAGAGGCTGATCCTAGATCAGTACCTTCAACAGAGACGTTTGCACCTGCTAATCTACTACCATTAGTATCGCTTACTGTTCCGGAAACAGTTTGCGCACTCAACATGGCAGTAGATAGAAGCACAACTAAAATATATTTAATATTATGCATATTATTATACCTCTCTAATTAGTTAGTTCGGATTAAGGTAATATAGCATAGTAAAAAAACCAAATAAAAAATCGAATCTTATTATTAAGTTCTATGCAATGAATTATCCCAAAATCTTGTTATTAGGTGTTGTTTTAAACGTTTTGTATGCTCAAACTACAGACAATCTAATGTCAGAGAAAAAAGCAGAATTAAGTGATATACAGTATTATGTGACACAAGAATGTGGAACAGAACCGGCATTTAATAATGAATATTGGAATAATAAAGAACCTGGTATTTATGTTGATATTGTGTCAGGAGAAGCATTGTTTTCTTCCCAACACAAATATGATTCTAAAACAGGATGGCCTTCTTTTTATCAACCAATTAGTAAGAAAAATCTAAAATTTGAACAGGATTATCAACTACTTGTTCCTCGAACAGAGGTCAAGGCAAAAAACAGTGATTCTCATTTAGGTCATATATTTAATGATGGTCCTGATCCAACAGGATTACGTTATTGTATTAACTCTGCTGCATTAAAATTTATTCCTCTTAAGGATATGGAAAAAGAAGGTTATAGAGAGTACTTATCCCTTTTTAAGTAAGAGAATTTTATGCAAAAAGAGTCACGTCTACAATCATTCCTTAATGATCCTGCACGAGCGTTATGGTCCATGGCACTTCCTATTATTGCGGGAATGATGGTTCAAACATTATTTAATGTTGTGGATATTATGTTTATTGGCTGGTTGGGAGCAGATGAAGTCACTGCCGTTGCTTTTGTGAGTCCACTTTTTTTTATTATTATCGGATTGACTGTTGGATTGGGAGCTGGTGTAACAGCATCTATCGCCCAATATATTGGTAAAAAAGATAAAAGAAATGCAGATAATTGTGCCGAACATGCTATTTTGTTAGGGATTGCTATTACCGTATTATTGACCGTATTAGGGGTCTATTTTGGAAAAGATTTACTAATATTGTTGGGCGCATATGATCATATTCTTGATACTGCCCATTCTTATTTAAAGATATTGACTTTTGGAATAGGCGGGGTAGTATTCTCATTGTTTTTTAGAGCTATTCTTGCTGGAGAAGGGGAAACGAAAATTCCAATGATTATTGGTTTAGTTGGAACAATAGCAAATGTTATATTGGACCCTATTTTTATCTTTTTGCTTGAATATGGTGTTGATGGTGCAGCAATTGCAACTGTTTTAAGTCAGGTGATAATGTTGGTGATGTATTTCACGGTTATTTTTGTCATGAAAAAAACATTTATTTCATTCAATTTTAGGCATTTTCGTTACACTCCTAATATACTAAATGTGATATTTAAGGTAGGAATTCCATCCTCATTGTCGATGTTAATTATTTCTTTTGGACAAGCTGTACTCAATAAAATCTTGATTAACTATTCTTCTGAATCAGTAGCAGCATATCAAATTGTTTCTCGGATAGATATGCTATTATTTATGCCTTGCTTGGGAATTGCAATTGCACTAACGACAATTGTAGGTATGTTTTTTGGTGCCAAGGAATTCTCTAAACTAGTATGGATAGTAAAATATGGGATTTCGAGGGCATTTATGATTACTCTAGTGAATGTAGCTATCCTCTTTTTATCTGCAAAAATTATTTTACCAATTTTCACATCAAATCAAGAGGTTTTGTCTATTGGAATTACCTATCTAAAAATAATCGTATTGGTATATCCGGCAGTTGCAGTCAGTGTAATATGTGCTAGAATTTGTCAAGCATTTGGTCAAGGAATGCCTTTATTGGTGGTAACTACGATTAGAGTTTTAGTGATTACTGCTCCACTTTCTCTATATTTCTATCAAACAGGAAAACCTGTTGTTTGGGTATGGTATTCCCAGGTATTAGCAATTGTAATAGCAACGGTAATTTCATTCCTATTTCTTCAATATTATCTTAGAAAATTTCATATTGTGGGAGACGCTTCGAACTCTTAATTTTTGTATATGAAAGTATTTAAAAATATCAGTGAATTAGGAGCCAGTGTAGGTGAAGAACTTGGCGTCACTGAATGGCAAAAAATTACTCAGAAACAAATTAATGAATTTGCAGAAGTAACTGGAGATCTTCAATGGATTCATACCAAGCCTATGAAGGCAAAACTTTTATCACCTTTCAAAACGACTATAGCACACGGATTCCTTGTTTTATCATTAGCTCCAAGGATGTTAGAGGATACCTATGCGGTTAAATCAGTAAAAATGGGCATTAATTATGGGCTAAACCGTGTACGTTTTACTGCTCCTGTTCCAGTAAACAGCGAAGTGAGAGGTAAGGTAGTTTTGAAGAGTTTCGAGAAAATGGATAACCAAAGAGGAAAAGGTGCACGTTTAATTGTATCTTTGACTTTTGAATTAAAAAATAGTGAAAAACCTGCATGTGTTGCAGAATTAGTTTTTCTTATTTACGAATAAAGGGGAAAACAATTAATATATTATTCTTTGTACGCCATGGTCAGGCCTCATTTGGCGAAGGTGACTATGATAACCTTAGCAATTTAGGTATTAAACAGTCTATTGAGCTTGGTAAAGCACTTGCAAAACAGAAGTTAAATTTTGATAAAGCAATTGTTGGTCCACACAGACGCCATATACAAACTTTTGATAGAATTATAGAGGGATATAATGCTAACGAAACAATCTCTTTTTCTATTGAAAATGGATTTGCCGAAAACCATTTGATGGAAGTAACCCAATATTTTGCACCAAAACTTCTACAATCCGACTCCAAACTAATTGATTTATATAAGAACTATGAAAATGATAATCAGGAAAAGAAGTTTTTTAAAATGTTTCAATATATCGCATTAAAATGGGCTAATTCAGAACTAGACTTGACCAACACAGATTTGGAATCGTACACAAATTTTAGATCTAGAGTGAAAAAAACATTAAATACAATACAAAATTCTTTGCCCGAAGCTTCTAATATTTTAGTTGTAACATCTGGTGGGGTAATATCAGCACTCTATGGAGAAGCAACACAGTGTAGTCCTCAGGATATACAGAAGCAAAATTTTGCTATTAAGAATGCTTCGATATCAGAGTTTTCTTGTACAACTGAAAGATTTACTTTAAAAAGATTTAATGTTAGTTTGCTTTCTAAGGAATTAGAAACATATATTTAAGAAAGAAATGGCAATAACAGATAAAGAGTTTCAAAAAATCAAATCAACCATCAAAGACTTCATTAAAGAAGAAATGGTTAGTGAAGAAAAATTTGATGTTAAACAGACTTTTGAAGAACAGTTACCTTACCTAGAAGAAAAAAGAAATAAGGTTCGATCTTTGGGTTTATTTACTCCTCAAATTCCGAAGGAATATGGTGGTCTAGGATTAAGTTTATATCAATTAGGTCAAATTTATGAAATATTGGGTCATGCTTTTTATGGTTTATATGTTTTTAATTGTCAAGCGCCAGATGCTGGAAATATGGAAATATTAATGGATCATGGATCTGATTATCAAAAAGAAACATTTTTAAAACCTCTTCTTAGTGGAGATATTAGAAGTTGTTTCTCAATGACGGAGCCTGAATTTGCGGGTTCTAATCCTACCATGATGGGGACAATTGCAAAAAAAGATGGAGAAAATTATGTCATTAATGGGCATAAATGGTTTACCTCCTCAGCCGATGGTGCGAGTTTTGCTATTGTTATGGTAGTTACAGACCCTGATAACCCTAATCCTTATCTGCGTGCTAGTCAAATTATTGTTCCAACCGATACCGAAGGATTTAAATTTATTAGAAATATTTCTGTGATGGGAGATGAAGGAGATGGTTGGAATGCACATGCTGAGATTCGATATGAAAATTGTATTGTTCCGGAAAAAAATTTACTTGGAAAAGCAGGTGAAGGATTTAAGATTGCCCAAGATAGATTAGGTCCAGGAAGAATTCATCATTGTATGCGTTGGGTTGGTGAATGTGAACGTATGTTTGATATGATGTGCAACAGGGCATTGACCCGTGAGCTTGCGCCAAATAAACCTTTAGCAACAAAACAAACTATTCAAAATTGGATTGCTGAGTCTCGTGCTGAAATTAATGCTTCAAGACTAATGGTTCTTGATACAGCTAAGAAAATTGATGAACACGGTGCAATTTCTGCCAAGGTAGAAATTTCTACTATCAAATTTTATGTAGCTAATGTATTACAAAAAGTTTTAGATCGTGTACTTCAGGTGCATGGAGCTCTTGGGATGACTGATGATACTCCTATTGCACTTCTATATAGACATGAGAGAGCCGCTAGAATCTACGATGGAGCAGATGAAGTGCATAAAGCACGAGTAGCTAGAGAGATTCTAAAATCTTACTCTAAATAGATGTTTGGAAAGAAATCAAAAATTAACTTGCCAATTTCAATTTGGTTAAGATGCTATCTTAAATTTTCAAAGATTCTAAAAAATAATAATAATATTACATTTGAAATGGATTTACCTAAAGATATCAGAGAAGGTGAGACTCTTCCTGTTGAATCCATTAGCAATTTTTTAAGATCTAAAGGTTTTAATACAGATGATTTATCTATAAAACAGTTCCCAAGCGGTTTTTCTAATCTAACATATTATTTAAAAACAAACGATCATGAACTTGTATTAAGAAGACCTCCTTATGGAGCAGATAGCCTAAAAGGTGGACATGATATGTTTAGGGAATATCAGATATTGAAAAAACTAAAAACAGAATTTGCAAAAATTCCTAATGTGCATTTCTATTCTGATGATCAATCTATTCTTGGCGTTCCTTTTTATGTAATGGATTGCGTTAAGGGATACATATTAAGACCAGGGATTTCTCAGAAAAATGCACCTGATTCTGATACTATCTCAGGGATTGCTGATTCATTGGTTGATACATTAGTAGAATTGCATCAAGTAGATTTAAATAAAAGTGAATTAATAAATTTTGGAAAAATTGATGGATACATAGAACGGCAGATTGCTGGATGGACTAAAAGATATTATCATGCAAAAACAGATAATATTCCAGAAATGGATTTTATTGCAAAATGGTTAAGCGAAAATCAACCTAGAGAGTCATCACCCTCCATTATTCATAATGATTTTAAATATGATAATATGGTACTTGATCCCAAAGATCCAACAAAAGTAATCGCAGTTTTGGATTGGGAAATGGCAACTCTTGGAGATCCGTTGATGGATTTTGGAACTACGCTTGGATATTGGATGGATAAAAATGATCCTGAAGAACTTAGAATATTCCAATTAAGTCCGACCACTTTGGACGGTAATCCTTCTCGGAATGAATTACTTGGTATGTATGAGAAGAAATCTGGTAAAACAATTCAAAACCCTACCTTTTATTACGTATATGGATTATTTAAAATAGCAATTATTGCACAACAAATTTATTTTAGATACCATAAAGGATATACCAAAGATAAGCGATTTAGCATGCTGAATATTGCTGTACAATCATTAGGTATTATGGCAAATCAAGCAATCATAAAAAATAGATTAAATGATCTTTTTGAATAACATGTAAGTTAAATTGTAGCGTTATGAATATAAGCACTGCGATACTCATTACTGTGGCTATACTTGTTTCTACTAATCTTATAGGATATATCTATACAGCTTTAATTTTACACACTAATCTTATTAATGATTATCGCATTCAACCCAAAGAGTATTTTGCTAAGCGTTTTTATAAAAGATTGCCTTTAATCTTATTTAATATTTCTATTTTATTAGGTGTAGGAGTCATTGGTATCTTTCTTCTTCAAAATTTTATTGATTTTTCATTACCCACAGCTTGGATATTTATCTGGCAGTTGGTTTTAATTTTTCTAATAGATGATTTATATTTCTATTTTTATCACAAAGCTTTGCATACAAAATTTTTATATAAACATATTCATAAAACCCATCACCGATCCACAATGCCTATTCCAATGGAATATATCTTCACACATCCTTTAGAATGGTTTTTTGGAGCTATCGGTCCCTTTATTGGTCTGATGGTTATTGCATCCTTTTCTGAGATAAATATTTATGCATTTTGGGCGATGTCTGCGATTAGAAATTTGCATGAGCTAGATATACATTCTGGAATTAAATCGTCAAAAATTACATCTTTCATTCCTTTTTATGGTAGTACCGAACACCATGATCTCCACCACTCAAAAAATAAAGGCAATTATGCTTCTACTTTTACAATCTGGGATAAAGTATTTGGAACGGAAATTGACTAATGAAAGGAACAATAATTTTAATGACGGTGTTGGTTATTTTGGCCACATTATTTAATATTTTTACTATAAAACGTCATATACAAAAAAGGAAAAATGATAAAGTTTAAGTTCATTTCAGTATTTATTATTACTTTTTCGTTAATGTGTTGCGCGAGAACAGAATTTAGTGATGTTATTACAATGGAAGAGTTTAAATCCAGCGTATTAGCTGATGATACAATTGTTCTTGATGTTAGGACAGAAGAAGAATTTTATGGTCCTTTAGGGCATATTGAAGGGGCAACTCTTATTCCTATTGATGAACTTGTAGATAGAATGAATGAACTACGTTCTGTTAAAGATAAAACAATTTATATAGTATGTCGAAGCGGTAACCGATCTAGTAGAGGAAAAGACATTCTAAATGCCAATGATTTTACTGCTGTTAATGTTGATGGTGGTATGCTTGCGTGGGATGCATTAACCAATGAATAAAAAAGAAGAATTAATTAACAAATATAAGAAATCAGTGATAACTATTATTATTGTTTTATTAATTTCTTTAATACCATTTTTCTTTTATGCGAATTAAACAAAAATACGT
>DTWI01000004.1 GCA_012963075.1 Fidelibacterota bacterium | reverse complement strand
TCAAAGAGATTAACGAACAGGTAAATACAATAACAGACACCATGCGCGGTAGACTGCAGGTCGATAAAGGATATGCTTTTCTTGGCGGACTTTCAAATTATATGACGCGAATTGAGAATGCCAAACGTTTTTATATCACTGCCTGTGGAACATCATGGCACGCTGGACTTATTGGTAAATATTTGTTGGAAGAATATGCCGGTATTCCTGTTTATGTTGAATATGCTTCTGAATTTCGTTACCGACGAACCATTATAGATAATGAAACAATAATTATTGCCATTAGCCAGTCAGGGGAAACTGCAGACACATTGGCCGCTATTAAAAAAGCCAAGCAAAAGGGTGGCCTCACCTTAGGTATTTGTAATGTTGTGGGCAGTTCCATAACTAGGATTACCGATTGTGGTGTTTTCACACATGCCGGACCAGAAATTGGCGTTGCTTCCACCAAAGCATTTACTGCTCAAGTAACAGTACTCACCATGCTGGCCCTGCTTTTGGGACGGAAAAAGGGCATGTCTAAACAACAGGGCATGAAATTATCCACAGCATTAGCTAATGTTGGAAAAGATGTAAAAACTATATTATCAGATACAAAGGTTATTGAAAAAATTGCTTGGGAGTACGAAAAAGTTGATAATTTTCTTTACTTGGGGCGGGGAGTGAATTTCCCTGTGGCTTTAGAAGGAGCATTAAAGCTGAAAGAGATCTCCTACATCCATGCAGAAGGGTATCCTGCAGCAGAAATGAAACACGGCCCTATTGCGCTTATTGATGAAAAAATGCCTGTCTTATTTATCGTTCCTCATGACCAGACGTATGAAAAAGTGTTATCCAATATCCAGGAAGTCCAGGCCCGCAAGGGACGTATTATTATTTTGACTGACAAGAAATCCAAAGAGCTGGAAAAAATGTCCGATCATATCATAGAAATTCCCCAATGTCACCCCCGGGTATTTCCCATCCTGGCTTCCATTCCCCTACAATTACTGGCCTACCATTTGGCTGTCATTCGTGGGTGTGATGTGGATATGCCTCGAAATTTAGCTAAGTCGGTGACGGTTGAGTGATTTTTGGAGGGTGAAAGGGTTGGTCATCTCCGTTTCTCCGTCTGAAATGTTATATCTTCTTCGTCCCCATCTATCCAATTTGTAAGAACCATCTTTATTCTTTAACCACTCAAAATTATCATCAAATAGGGGAAACCTAAACCGAATGGTCATAGTGTGTTGTCTTGTTTCCTCGTTATAGTCTAAAATTATATTCTCGTGAATGTAGTGATTGATTATACCTCTCCGATTATTGAAATCTGTAATTCCTCTTATCTCATTCATCCTACTACTATGAACATCTAACCAATCAATCCATTTTGATTTGTAATTTAGACTTTCAAGTTTCATTTTATTTTGATGTATCTTACCCATCAATTCTTCTTCTTTATCTTCAATACTCTCTATCAATACATCAAATCTTTTTTTATCCATTTGATTAGTATAAAACCTTTTCTCTAATTCTAATCGGTTTGTATCTAAATCCGTCATCTGTTTATTGAGTTTCTTTATGTTATTATTAAATGTCCTCTTTGTATATGATGGGTTATTACCTATTAGTTCTTTCTTTGTGGTTTCTTTGATGGTATGAGATGAGGAGAGTGTATCTACTAACAAGTTCCAAGTGTAGTCATCTATAAGTTCAGTTCTTAAAGACTTTGTTATTGGACAATCAGTTTTAGTTGTTCTATTCTTGTATTGTCTTTGTTTATGACCACAACCATATAGTGGATTTCTTCTTGATTTTTTCTGACCAAGACAACTCATAGGTGTTCCATCTGGACATTTAATAATTCCTCTTAAAAGAAAGTCGTGTTTTGTTTCTATTGACCGACCTAAACTTGTTCGTATCTTTTTTTGGACACTCTCAAATACTTTCTTTTCTACAATCTTTGGACACTCATTCGTCAATTCCCTATACACATCAAGTCCAATATAGTTTTTATTCTGTAAAATTTTTGTTATTGTATTTAATCCCCACCATTCTTCTTTACTACGAGGTGGTTTAATTCCATTCTGAAAGAATTGTTGTCTTATGAATACAGTAGATTTCCCTAAATCATACCAATCAAACATTTTTACCACCCATTCAGAGTTTTCCTCGTGTATCTCTAATTTCTTATCAACTAACTTATATCCGAAAGGTGGGTCTCCCTTCATATAACAACCTTGGGTAAATAATCTCCTTTTAGAAATGATACTTTTACGGACTTGTTGTCTTATTTGTCTTTCGTTTATTCTCACCGTAATACTATCAATCAAATCCACCATCCAATCTTTAAGGTCTTTTATACCACCATTTTTACCCACATATAAAACAACATCGTTTTTAACGAAATCACTATGTATAAAACCTTGGTCATCTTTATTTCTTGTAAGTCGTGTATCTTCATCAATCCAAAAGTGTTTTATTTTTCCATCTACCACATTA
>DTWI01000003.1 GCA_012963075.1 Fidelibacterota bacterium | reverse complement strand
GTTTATACAAAGATCCTTATTCTGATTTTGGACGATTATCCGGTGAATTATGGAGAGCCTGTCGTTTGGTGGTAGATACTGGGATTCATCACTATCGTTGGACCAGAGAAGAAGGGATTGAATATTATCGTAGCAATACCGCTAATCCAGAAGGGGAATGTGTAAAAATGGTAGAACGTCATATTGTATGGCCAGGACAGGCGGTTTCTTATAAAATTGGGATGTTAAAAATTCAAGAATTACGTCAGTATGCTCACACAGAATTAGGAGAAAAATTTTCTCTACAAGATTTTCATGACATTGTATTAAGAAATGGTGCTATGACAATGGATATACTACAAGATGTGGTATACCAATGGGTAGAAAACCAGTAAGAAATGATTATTATTAAAACCACTTCTGATAGCCATAAAGCTATCAAGTTGATAGCAAATACGTTGCTTCATAAACGATACGCGGCGTGCGTTAATATTATTCCACGCATTCGTTCTAAATATATTTGGGAAGGACGTATTGTTGAATCACGAGAAAGCATGCTATTGGTTAAAACGGTAGCGAAAATGGAAAAGAAAGTTTATACCACAATTAAAAAATTACATAACTATGATGTACCAGAAATTACCACAATTGAAACAAGCAATGTTGATGCAGAGTATTTAAATTGGATTAACGAATCGCTTGAGTTAGGAAAATAACAATGAATGATAGCAGTTATAAAGAATCTAGTTGGTATAAAATTGAGAGATTTTTTGATCGACACAACCACTTCATGGAATTTGTCAGAACACTATTGGCACTGCTTGTGTTGAGTCTACAGTTCTATATCATTTCAAAGTTATAGGAAACGGAGGGTCAATGTCTAAAAAACTATTTTTTGCAACATTATTTGCAGTAGCAGGAATCACGTTTTTACTATGTTCCATAAATAATGCTTCTTTTACCGAAGATGATGGTGTGAAGATGATTACTATTGATGGAGGCCATCAAGTATGGACACAGAAAGTAGGGGATAATCCATCTGTAAAAATACTTCTACTCCATGGAGGACCAGGTGCTACCCATGAATACTTCAGAATCTTTGATAAGTATTTCCCAAATGAAGGCATTGAATACTATTATTATGATCAATTAGGGTCTACCAATAGTGATCCAGCAAACGACCCAAGTTTATGGACTATAGAACGCTTTGTAGAAGAAGTAGAAACAGTCAGAAAAGCATTAAACCTAGACAAGTCAAATTTTTATGTTTTAGGGCATTCATGGGGAGGTATTCTTGGCATGGAATATGCCCTCAAATATCAGGACAATATGAAGGGATTAATCGTATCCAATATGATGGCAAGTATTCCTGCATACAACAAGTATGCTGAGGAAGTATTGGGCCCACAAATGCCACCAGAAGTCTTGGCAGAAATCCAAGCACTGGAAGCAGCAAACGATTTTACGAATCCTCGTTATATGGAATTATTACTACCATACCATTATCAAACACATATGTTACGAACTCCTCTTGCAGAATGGCCAGATGAGGTCAATAATGCGTTTGAAAATATTAACCAAGATATGTATGTTGCGATGCAGGGACCGAGCGAATTTGGAGCCTCTGGATTATTAGAATTTTGGGATATTACAGACAAGCTATCTACCATCACCATTCCAACATTGGTCATTGCAGGAACCCATGATACCATGGATCCAAAACATAAAGAATGGATGGCGAATGAATTTCCTAATGGAGAATTCCTTTTGTGTCCAAATGGAAGCCATATGTCCATGTGGGATGACACCGACACCTATATCAATGGTGTGCTTAATTTTATAAACAAAGTAGAGGGAAACTAGATGAGATTGGAAGACTTGACGGAAGGAAAAATTTTGAAGTATCTTGTAATCTTTTTTATGGGATTAATGCTACTAACGGTGATGGTGGTCTTTGCTATTAAATCTCCGCAAGGAATCAAAGATATCATTCTTAAAAAACAAGCATCTGCTTTATTGGTTGTGGACAAAGATCCAAAAGATGTTTTGCGAGTTATCTTTAATGGAACCGGCACACCATTAACAGCACAGTTTGCCCAACAAAGCACAGTATTAGCAATCAATGACAATATTTATGTGTTTGATATTGGACCGCGTTCTAATGCAAATTTTATTCTAAATATGAGTTTAGAACCTTCATTTGTAAGAGCCGTATTTATCAGCCATACCCATTCTGATCATATAGGAGATTTATACCAACTGAATTTAGCATCTTGGGTACGAGGAAGAGATACACCACTCCAAGTTTATGGAACAGAGCTAATACAAGAATTGGTGGATGGACTTAACCTTGCCTACAAACCAGATCGCATGCATCGTACTACTCACCATGGTGTAGAATTGCTTCCACCAGAAGTGGGCGTGATGGAGGCGAATACGTTTAATGTAGATGATGGGGAAGTCTCTGTGTTTAAAGATGATCAAATTGAAGTCTTTGCTTTTTCTGTTCCACATGATCCTGTGATTGGATCAGTAGGGTACCGGATTGTATGTCAAGATCGTTCCGTAATTATTTCAGGCGATACCGATCTAATGGACGATTATAGTTTCGCAAATGGGGCCGATTTATTGATTCATGAGGGAATTTTTGAACAAGTGAATAAACAATTAGAACAAGTTGCTAGAAGTGTTGGAAAAGAGCGTATGGCAACAATATTTAATCATATTAATAGTTACCACACCAATATGATTGATTATGAGGGTAATCCTGGATTATTAAGCCGTATGGAAGGGGTAGATGTAGGCATGTTGGTCTTAACACACCTTATTCCATCAAGCGACAATTTGCTTGTCAAACGCAAGCTAAAAAAATTTATTGCCAAGTCCCCGGTGAAAACCCTTGTGGTACAAGACAATGATGAAATCCATCTTCCATTAGGATCAGATGAGATTCTTATTAAATAAAAGGAGAATACAATGAGATTTCAATATGGAATAAATATAGAACATTTGACTAACTATAGACATTTAGCTTTAGGTTTGATGCGAATAATGCTTGTTGTCATTTTTATGGGTTCAGGATATGGAAAATTCCCAATGGTAGCTGGAGAAGGT
>DTWI01000002.1 GCA_012963075.1 Fidelibacterota bacterium | reverse complement strand
TTCCATGAAATTTCATAAAGATTGTTGTATAATTTTCTTGGCTATAATTGTTAAAAATCTCATCTAAATTGTTAACAAATTCAGTTAATGATTCTGAACATGCATCTATTTTTCCTTTTTCAAATAGTTCATAGCTTAAGTAGGTAGAAAATCTCAATTTTCTTAAACCAATATTTGCTGTTAATAATTCAATAAGTATTAAACGTTGTTCCCATCCTCTAGGGGTATTGGATGCATTTGATCGAATTGCAATAGATCTTGCTTTTTCATAGTGAGAAGTACCACCAAATAATGACCAAGTGTCTAATTCTACTCCTAGGATAATATTTCCGTAAAATCCTAATAGACTTGATAACGGATCAAAATAGACGCTGTCATAATAGAGAGAATTTTGGTTTAAAACAAATTGAGATCCTTTATCAAAAAAATGTAGGTCTTTTCCATTGCTAAATAGTGATTGAATTGAATATGTCTGTCCACTGCCTTGATTAGCACTTCCTTCAAAAATAATTTGAATATTTAAATTAATTGCTAAATCATTATATTCTTCATTCCATACTGTGTATTCATAAAATCTTTTAATATCATTTTCTAATTGAAATAAAGAAGATCTTTCATCTGATTTAAGGAGACGATCATCAAATGCAATAGAAGTATCCTTAAATTGTCCATTTAATAGAGAAATAAATAAAATAAGAAAAATTTGTTTATTTAGTTTTTCTAGCATAATTGAAAGATATATTTTTTAATTTACAAAATGGCAATAATTAAAGACATAATTAAGGCAAATGAAAGATTATATCGCTTATCAAAGGAAATGAGCAAGCTATCTGATGATATCAATGTCCCAACATTTCTAGTTGGTGGTTGTGTAAGAGATTTGTTGATGGACCCTCAAAAAGATGCTACAGATATTGATATCATGATTGAAGGAAATGCAATCGATTATGCAAAGAAACTTGCTAAAAAATTAGGCGTAAAAACAATTGTGCCTTTTCCAGAGTTTTCTACTGCACGTATTCCATATAAAGAATGTCAGATTGAAGTAGCGTCTGCAAGGCTTGAATCTTATGCTAAGGATTCAAGAAAACCAAAATCAGTTGATATGACAGATGTTACTAATGATTTAAAAAGAAGAGATTTTACTATTAATGCTATAGCAATTTCTTTGGTAAAGAATGAATTTGGCACTTTAATTGATCCATTTAATGGTATTCAGCATTTAAAATCAAAACTATTAATTACTCCAGTAAATCCTGATACTACATTTAGAGAAGATCCTTTACGGATGATGAGAGCTGCATATTTTGTATCAAAATTATCAATGAATCTTGATAAAAAATGTTTGAAATCAATAAAAAGTAATGTTGATAGGATTAAAATTGTTTCTCAAGAAAGAATTACCAATGAATTGTTTAAAATATTAGGAACTCCAAAACCATCAGTTGGATTAATTATTCTACAGGAAACAGATTTGTTAAAATATGTTTTTCCTGAAATTGCTATTATGTATGGATTAGAACAGACAAGTGAATGGCATCACAAAGATATTTTTTTTCATACAATGGAGGTAGTAGATAATGCTGCAAAATTGTCTAATGATACTAATTTGCGCTTATCAGCATTGGTGCATGATATTGCTAAGCCTAAAACTAGAAGATTACATAGTAAAAAAGGATACACATTTTATGGCCATGACGATCTTGGTTCAAGAATGTTAGAAGATATTTCAAAAAGAATGAAATTTTCTAATAAAACTAAAAATTATATCCAGAAATTAACTGCATTACACTTACGACCAATCAGTTTGGCAAAAAAAGAAGTTACTGATTCTGCAATTAGAAGGTTGATTGTAGATGGCGGTGAACATTTAGATGATTTAATGTTATTGTGTAGAGCGGACATTACCACAAAGAATCTTAATAATGTTAAAAAATACCTATCTAATTTTGATAGTGTCGAAAAACGAATGAATGAAGTTGATAAATTAGATGAGTTGCGTTCATTCCAATCCCCTGTTAAAGGAGATGAGATTATGAAAATGTTTAATTTATCAGCTGGGAAAAAAATTGGGACAATCAAATCTCTCATTGAAGAAGCTATTTTAGATGGTGAAATAGGAAACTCTTATAAGGAAGCAATAAAGTTTCTAAATGTGTTGAAAAAGACAAATAAATTTTGTTAATTATCTTTTACTTTTTTTTATTTAGAATGTCTAATAATTAGAACAATGACAAAATATATATTTATAACATTATTTTTATCTTTTTCTGTGATTTTTGGACAGACATTAAGTGTAGATGAATGTGTTCGTATTGCCTTAGAAAATAAATCTGGGGGTAAAATTGCTGAACAAGATACTAAGATAGCTCAACTTAATAGAGTTTCTGCAATAGGGATGTTACTACCAACGTTGCGAGCAAGTAATTCTTTTAACGAAACTACATATGGAAATTCTAGCTTTTCTACAAATGAAAGGTATGGAGCTGGAATTAGCTTAAGTCAAAATTTATTTAATTCTGGTAATAATGCCAGAAATGTAAGACAAAGTAATAATAATTATCTCATTGCAAAGGAAAATGAAAGACAATCAAAATCAAGAATTATCTCGAATGTTTATACTTATTACTATCAATTTTTAAAAAATAAAGAACTCTTTACTATTGCTGAAAAAAATCTAGAATTATCTTCAAGACAATTAGAATTGGTAGAAAGACGATATAGTCTAGGATCTGTGAGCAGAACTGACTACTTAAAAGCATCTGTACAATATGGAATAGCAAAATCTACTTTACTGTCTAGGAGACTTAATCGAGATAATAGTGAGCAAACATTAAAAAATGGTATGGGAATTTTAGAAAAGAATATAGAATTAAAAGTGAGAGATAAAGTTAATATAGAATTGATTGTTCCTAATTTTGATGAAGCATATGAAATTATGATTCAAAATAGTCCTGAATTAAGAATTTTGGATGCACAGATTGCGACTGCACAATTAAATCTTCGTTCAGCATGGGGATCAAGTTTACCTAGCTTAAATTTAAGTGTTGGAATGAACGCATCATCTAGCGAAAAAATTACAAGTAAATTTTTTGATGATAATTATATTAAAAGTGCAAATTTAACTCTTAGCATTCCTATTTTTTCTGGTCTTAAAAACAGAAATTCTGTAGAAATATCTAAAATGCGATTTGGACAATCTAAAATGATATATAGCAGTAAAAGAAAAGATGCTAAAGTTGGCTTATCATCATTACTCAATACTCTCAAAAATTATGAAGAACTTATCCCAATCTATAAAGAAGTATTGATTTCTGCAGAAGAAGATTTACGATTAGCGCAAAAGAAATATGAATTAGGTTCCGCAACAATTTTAGAATTGTTAGATGCGCAATTGGCAGTACTCCAAGCAAGCTCAACATTGGTGACAACAAAATATGATACTGCAATACAACTTGCAAATTTGGATCAATTATTGGGAACACTGGATAAAAAATATCAATAAGGAGTGAAGGTGAAGAAAAAAATAATCGCTGGTTTAGTAGTTTTGGTAGGAGTTGTTTTATATCTAAATCCATTTTCATCTAATGGTGATGGATCCATTGAAGTTTCTACTATGAAAATGGGAAGAAAAGATTTGTCTAGTAAAGTAGTTGCCGATGGCGAGCTACAGCCTGAAATAGAAATTAAATTAAGTGCAAATAATACGACTTATATTACTGATATTGCGGTAAAGGAAGGCGATTTTGTTAAAAAAGGTGATTTTTTAATGACATTAGATGATCGTCAACAAAGAGCCGCTACAGAAGCATCAAGAGCGAGTGTAAAAGCAACTTTAGTACAGCTGGAGCAAAGAAAAGCTCAAAAGTCACGTCAGGAAGAATTATATAAACAAAGACTAATATCTGATCAGGAAATGGAAACAACCAATTCTTCATATGCCGCAGCATTAAGTTCTTATAATCAAGCAGAAGCTAGACTAATTCAAGACGAAGATGCTCTACAAAAATTGAAATTAATAGCACCACAAGATGGAACTATTACATATCTTAAAGGAGAAGTCGGTGATTTAGCTCAAGGAGGCATGTTTAACCCTCAGGTATTAATTAAACTATCAGATTTATCTAAAATGGAAGTATTAGTTAATGTTAATGAAAATGATATTACCGATGTTTCTCTAAATGATTACGCACTGGTCGAAGTAGATGCTTATCAAGATCGAAAATTTAAAGGAGTAGTCAAAGAAGTGGCATATGCTGCAAGTACTTCAAGTGGTGGTTCACAACAACAAGTGACAAATTTTCAGGTAAAAGTACAGATGCTAGAAGTTGCTGATGGAATGAGACCAGGTATGAGTGCAACAGTTGATATTATTACCGAAAATAGAGAACAAATTCTTACAATTCCAATTCAGTCTTTAACAAGTCCTCGTCAAGCACCAGATAGTAAATCCAAAAAGAAATCTTCTGGTTTTAGTGTTTCTGTAGAGGCGGGTGATAGAAAAGAACAATGGGGAAATAGATCACAAAAACCAGGTAATCAGGGTAAAAATGTCGTTTTTGTTGTTAAAGGAAATACCGTAGAACAGCGTTTTGTTGAGACTGGAATAATAGGTGATAGAGATTATGAAGTTTTATCTGGCTTAGAAGAAGGCGAAGAAATTGTTACCGGAGGCTTTGTAGCAATTAGTCGAGATTTATATGATGGGGCAATTATTACTATCAAAGAAGAATCTAAAAATGGTTATAGGCGTGGTGGTAAATCTAGAGAAGATATAAGCGATTAAAGAAACTAACCATCATAATGCCTAAATTAAAAAAAGAGATAATCTCTATAAAATCAATTTCTAAAATTTATCATTTAGGGACTAATGTTGTTAAAGCTTTGGATGATGTTTCGATAAGCATTTATGAAAATGATTTTATATCGATTATGGGACCGTCTGGTTCTGGAAAATCAACATTAATGAATATTATTGGCTGTTTAGATGTTCCAACCAAAGGGACCTATAAGTTTCATCAAGCATTAATATCCGAAATGAATGATAGTCAACTTGCAAATATCCGAAATGAAAAAATTGGATTTGTTTTTCAAACATTCAATTTATTGCCGAAACTCAATGCGCTTCACAATGTAGAAATTCCTCTAATTTATTCTTCTTTACATAGGACAAAACGAACTAAAAGAGCAAAGGAAGTATTAAAAATTGTTGGATTAGAAGATAGGATGACACATAAACCTAATGAATTATCTGGAGGACAGAAACAGCGTGTAGCAATTGCACGTGCTTTGGTAAATAAACCTTCTATTATTTTAGCTGATGAACCAACTGGTAATTTAGATTCAAAAAGTGGATTAGAAATTTTGAAATTTTTTGACCAATTACATAAAGCTGGTAATACTATAATTGTTGTAACTCATGAAAAATCAATTGCAAAGCGTGCAAAAAGAAGAGTAGAACTTTTCGATGGTAAAATTACATTAGATGAATAACATTTTTAAAAATATTTTAATCGGTCTTAGTGCAATTCGATCAAACATCACACGAGTTGCTTTAACATCTCTTGGATTAACCATTGGTATCTTTACAGTTAGTATTGTTACTGCTGGTGCTTCTAGCATTGATAAAGAATTTGCAAAATCAATGGATTATTATGGAAATGATAAAATTTATGTATCAACATGGCCATGGTCATTTAATTTTGATTGGTGGAAATATCGTAATCGTCCGAGAATTAAAGAGGAAGATCTCGATTATATCAATCAATATAGTCAATATATTACAGATGTATCTATTAAAAAATTTACTTGGATAAGATCTTCATACCAAAATAAAGCTTCTTGGTTACAAGTTAATGGTGTGTATCCAAGTTATGGTGCAATGTTAAGTGGAACAGAAGTTACTAATGGAAGATTCTTTTCCGAAAATGAGTGGAATTTACAAAGAAGGGTTGTGATTGTTGGTGGCACAGTAAGAGATGGATTTTTTGATGGTAAAGATCCAATAGGAAAAAAAATAAAAATTGGTGGTGTTACTTTTGAAATTATTGGCGAACTAAAAAAACAAGGAATGGGAATGGTTCCAGGAGGTACGCTTGATAATCTAGTGATTATGCCTTCATCAACTTTTAAACGTATTTTGACAAGATGGGGTTTTGATGAATTGGTATTAAAAACAGAACCTGAAAATTTATATAAAGCAAAAGAGGAAGTAGGGATGATTATGAGGGTGGCTCGTAAATTAAGACCTAATCAAGAAGATAATTTTGCTGTGAATTCCGCTGATGCATATCAAAGTCAGTTTGATAGTATAAAAATTGCTATTACTGGAATGGCTTTTATGGTGACAGGAATATCTTTAGTTGTTTCTGCAATAGGTATTATGAATGTGATGTTTGTTTCTGTACGAGAACGCACTAAAGAAATTGGTTTGAGAAAAGCAATGGGCGCAACAAATAATAACATTTTGGTACAGTTTTTAAGTGAAGCAATTGCTATTTCAATTATTGGAGGAGTAATAGGAATTATATTGGTCAAATTAATGACAGTTGCTTTAGCTTCTTATACATCCTTCCCAATTGAATTTGATCTTCTATTAATTTTTTATACTTTTATGGTTTGTGTATTTATCGGTATAACATCTGGTATTCTTCCAGCAAGAACCGCTGCCAATCTTCACCCAATCGATGCGTTACGTCATGAATAGATTAATTAACTACTTAGGTGATGCAATTTCAGGTGTGCTATTTTATTTTCGCCAAACAAAACTTCGCACATTTTTAACCCTTCTTGGTATTACCGTTGGGGTTTCTTCTATTATTGGTATTATGACCGTATTAACTACTTTTGACAGAGCTACAACCGGTTTGGTTGAAGAAATGAAAACTAATATATTTTATATTACAAGAGATAATCCCATTGAAATTAGTTTTGGTTTTAATGATAGACATGATCGTAATAAGCCTCGTATTACATGGTCAGAATATGAACAGTTAAAACGAGTGTTAACGCTTACAACTAATATTTCAGCAGTGATGGCAGAAGAGCCAAGTGACCGAACAGTTAGTGCCGGAAAAAATGAATTAAAAAATCGATTATCAAGTTTTTGGGGTGGCGATGGAGATGTTCTTGAACTTTATAAGTATGAACTTATTAGTGGAAGAAATCTGCGAGAGCAAGATTTAGATAATACTGCACGTGTTGCCGTAATTGGTTATGATATTAAAGAAGAATTATTTCCTTATTCTGATCCAGTAGGTCAGATTGTAAAAATTGATAATATTCCATTTACAGTTATTGGTCTTTTAGAAGCTAAAGGAGAAATGCTGGGACAAAGCATGGATTCTATGATTGGAATTCCAATCACTGCTTTTTTACAATATTTCCGTGGTCGAAGTTTTTATGGTGAAGGTTTACAGCTTATAGCGGAAGCAGAATCTATGGATGGCTTGGATGCTGCCACCGATGAGGCAATTGGAGCCTTTAGAGCAATCCGAAAGATACCACCGGGAGCAGAAAATAATTTCTATATTGCAACCAATGATCAATTAATGGATACGTTTGGTGATTTTACTAAATACTTACAAATGTTTATCGGTCTAGTAGCAGGGATTTCTCTATTGGTAGCAGGAATTGGTATTGCAAATATTATGTTAGTTTCATTGACAGAACGTATTAAAGAGATTGGTATTCGCAAAGCGTTAGGTGCAAGAAAAATTGATATATTTCTACAATTTTTAATTGAAGCAACTCTTATTTCCATAATAGGAGGAATTGCTGGTATTATCATAGGTTTATTGTTTGGAAATGTGGTAGCATATTTTCTACAACAAGATCCGGTCATTCCGTTTAATTGGGTATGGTATAGCATTCAGATTTGTGCGTCTATGGGGATAATTTTTGGATTATATCCTGCAATTAAAGCTGCAAATCTTAATCCTATTGACTCTATTCGTTATGAATAGATAAATTGTCTTAAATAATATTTTTTATGTCAAAAACAAAGAAAGTCACAAAGAAAGAATTAAATAAAATAGCCAAACTTTCCAAACTTTCTCTTTCTGAAGCAGAATTAAAAACCCACACTAAAGATATGAATAATATTTTAGATTATATGGATTTGTTGAATGAGATTGATACATCTAATGTAGAAGAATTGGTGAATGTTCATGATACGCATAGTGTATTAAGAGAAGATGTTATAGAAGAATCAATCCCCAAAGAAAAGGTTATAGAAAACAGCCCAAAATCAAAGGGGGATTATATCGAAATTCCTTTAGTGGTTAAAAAGGATAGTCAGTGAATCTAGGTGTTATTCCTGGTCGACTAAATTCCAAAAGATTTCCAAGAAAGATTATTTACCCCCTGAACGGAAAAGCTATTATTGAACATGTATACGATAATGCAAAAGAATCAAAATATCTTGATAAATTAATTATTGCAATTGATTCAGAAGAAACCAAGTCACATATAAATAATTCTTGTGATACTATGTTTACCTCTTCAGAACATAAATCTGGCACAGATAGGGTTGCAGAAGTATCTGAAAAAATTAATCCTAATATTGTTGTAAATATTCAAGGGGATGAACCAAAAATTGACCCTAATATTATTGATAGCCTTATTTTATTGTTTAATGATCCATCAGTAGAGATGGCTTCGGTAGCTTCAACTGATTTAACCAGTGATGATTTAATCAACCCTAATGTTGTAAAAGTATGTTTAGATGATAATAATTATGCTCTTAATTTTGAAAGAGATATTGCTTTACAAGACCAACAATATTTTCGTCATATTGGTATCTATGCATATCGTAGTGAAATATTGAAAAAATTTACCAATCTAGATCAAACTGATAATGAGAAAAAATTTAAACTAGAACAATTAAGAGCGCTTGATAATAATATTGCAATTAAAATATTAATTACTAATTTCCAGCATAGAAGTATCGATATAAAGGATGATTTAAAATATTATGAAGTCTAAAACAAAATTTATATTTGTACTGGGTGGAGTAATGTCTGGCCTTGGGAAAGGTATCTCTGCTTCTTCAATTGGATATTTGCTAAAAAGCGCAGGCTTGAGAGTCAATATTCTTAAATTAGATCCTTACCTTAATGTTGATCCTGGTACAATGAATCCATATCAACATGGAGAAGTTTTTGTATTAGATGATGGTTCCGAAACAGATTTAGATTTAGGGCATTATGAAAGATTCATTGATGAAAATATGTCTAAAGATAATAATGCTACCGCCGGACAAGTATATAGTACTGTATTAGAAAAGGAACGTCTAGGAGAGTATTTAGGTGAGACAGTTCAGGTTATCCCACATGTGACAGACGAAATTAAAAATCGTATTTATCAATTATCAGAAAGTAATAAATATGATATAGTAATTTGCGAAGTTGGTGGTACGGTGGGCGACATAGAAAGCTTGCCATTTCTTGAAGCAATTCGTCAGTTATCGCTCGATGTTGGATATTTTAATTCTTTAATCGTACATCTTACATTACTTCCACATATCTTTTCTAGTGGAGAAATAAAAACAAAACCTACTCAACATTCAGTAATGAAATTGAGAGAAATTGGACTCTCTCCTGATTTTATATTTTGTAGAACATCACGTAAGGTAACTAAGCCAATTAAAGAGAAATTAGCTCTTTTCTGCAATGTAAAACCATCACATGTGATTGAGAATAGAGATGTATCTAGCATCTATGAAGTTCCATTGCTTTTTGAAAAACAAAACATTACTAAAATGATTTGCAAAAGACTTCAATTGAAAAATAAACCATCAGTTGGAAAACTTGAAAACTTTATGAATATATACAAAAATCCAGCTCATACTGTTCGTATTGCTATGTGTGGTAAGTATACAGAATTGCATGATGCTTATAAGAGTATATTAGAATCATTTGTACATGCAGGAGTTGAAAATAATACCAAAGTAGACGTATTATGGATTAATACTGAAAAAATCCATAATGATAATCATGCAAAAAAAGCTTTTAAAAATATTGATGGTATTTTAATTCCTGGAGGGTTTGGATTAAGAGGAGCTGAAGGTAAGATTCTAACCTCAAAATTTGCGAGAGAGAATAATATTCCATTTTTGGGCATTTGTTTGGGATTACAATGTGCTGTGATTGATTTCGCTAGACATGTTTGTAATTTAAAAGATGCTAATAGTACTGAATTTAATCCTAAGTCTAAACATCCCGTGATTGAAATTATGGAATCTCAAAAAGCTATTAAGATTAAAGGCGGTACTATGCGTTTGGGATCATATAAATGTGATATTGCACCAAAAACAAAGGTATCTAAGATTTACAAAAAAAATATTATTCATGAACGTCATCGTCATCGATGGGAAGTAAATAATAAATATGTTAAACAAATGCAATCAAAAGGGTTAACTTTTTCGGGAATGAATAATGATTTGGGTGTGGTAGAAACAATTGAATTGTCTAATCATCCTTGGTTTGTTGGTTGTCAATTTCATCCTGAATTAAAAAGTAGACTTGATAAAGCACATCCGCTGTTTTATGGATTTGTGAAGGCATCATTAAAATATAGTATAAGTGAAAATGAATAAAGTTAAGTGCAATAATATTATTTTTGGTAACGATGAACTTCCTTTCATTGGTGGTCCTTGTGTTATTGAGAGTAGAGATCATGTTTTAAAAATGGCTGAAGGAATTTTATCAGTTACAGATAAACTCAATATTCCTTTTGTCTTTAAGACATCATTTGATAAAGCTAATAGAACATCAATTGAATCATTTAGAGGACATGGTCTGGATGAAGGACTAAAAATACTCCAAGAAGTTAAAGATACATTGAAAATCTCTATCACAACAGATGTTCACTATCCAGAGCAAGCTAATATTGTTGGAGAAGTGGTTGATATTCTTCAGATTCCAGCTTTTTTATGTAGGCAAACAGATTTATTGCTTGCAGCTGCAAATACTGGTAAGGTTGTTAATGTTAAAAAAGGACAATTCTTATCTCCTTATAAAGTAAAAAATATTATTGATAAAATTTTGACTACAGGAAATAATAATATTTTAATTACAGAACGAGGAAATTCATTTGGTTATGATAACCTGGTTTCTGATATGCGTGCAATTCAAATAATGCAAGAATTCGATTTTCCAGTAATCTATGATGCAACACATAGTGCACAAGTACCTGGAAATTTTGAAAATACAACATCTGGACATAGGGAATTTATTCCAGGACAGGTTCGTGCTGCTGTAGCAACAGGTTGTGATGGAATTTTTATGGAAGTTCATGATGATGTTGGTAATGCACTGAGTGATGCAAGTACCCAGTGGCCGTTAAAAGAATTAGAACCATTGTTGGTCTCAATGTTAGAGTTTAGAAGGACATATTTAAGTAATGGATAATGTTTTAAAAGAAAAATTGCAACCAATTAAATTACTTATTTGTGATGTTGATGGTGTTTTAACTGATGGAAAACTCATTTACATGACCAATGGAGAAGAAGCAAAAAATTTTAGTGTTTTAGATGGTGTGGGATTCCATATGTTAAATAGATTAGGTTTCAATATCAAAACTGCTTGGATTACGGGAAGAGAATGTGCTACAACTGCTCATCGTGCTAATAAATTAAAGATTGATAAAATCTATAATGGAATTATTGCAAAAATCGAATCATATAATGATCTTAAAAAAGAATACAATCTGGAAGATCATGAGATTTGTTTTATAGGAGATGATATTATAGATATACCAATCTTTAAAAAAGTTGGTCTAGCAATCTCAGTTCCAAATGCACCAGATTATGTTATAAAACATACTCATTATACTACAACAAAAGCTGGTGGAGAAGGCGCAGTAAGAGAAGTTATTGATTTACTTATTGAATCAAGGGGTGATTTTGATGGTTCAATTAATAAATTGCTTTCTGATTTACGATGAATTCAAATTATTCCTTAATCTTCCTCTTGTTTTTTTTCATATCTTGCTATAGTACCGATAAAGAAAGCAATGAAGAAAAAAAAGCTGTTCACAATCAATTATCTTCAAATGTTGAAATTACTTTGACAGAGATGGGTAACATAAAAGCATTGGTAACAGCAGAATTACTTGAAAGAAATGATGATAATCTTGAATTACAATTGACTGATAATGTTGTAGTAGATTTATATGATAGTAATTATCACCATGCATCAACCATTAAATCAGATTATGCTTTTGTTAGTGAGAAAGAAAATAGAATTAATGTTTTTGGAAATGTAATAGTTAAAGCTGATAAAGGAGAAGAGTTATTGACTGATTCGTTGTTATGGAATAATAAAGTCGATAAGATTTTTACAGATTCTGAATTAATATTCATTTCAGGCAATTTGGATACGTTGTATGGAAAAGGTTTTCAATCGAATATTGATTTAACGGAATGGAAAATTAATCAACCAAGAGGTTCAATAAGAGATGAATAAAATATTAAAAACAGAAAATTTGAAAAAAAGCTTCTCTGGAAAAACAGTTGTTGATGAAGTTAACATTAATCTAAAACAAGGAGAAATTGTTGGATTACTTGGTCCAAATGGTGCTGGTAAGACAACTACATTCTATATGATTACTGGAATGAT
>DTWI01000001.1 GCA_012963075.1 Fidelibacterota bacterium | reverse complement strand
TTAAAGTGTAATTTTCTTGCTTTATCCTTAATGTCTTGTTCTTGTTTGTTAGCCATCTCAATTCCTTTAATTTAATTTAATAATTATAACTTTCCATTAATAGTTCTTATTATAGCCTCAGGATTAATTGGTAAATCATATATCCTTTTACCTATTGCATTATATACAGCATGTGAAATTGCTCCTAAAGGTGGAACAATATTTGATTCACCAACACCTTTTACACCAAAAGGATGATTTGGATTAAAAACTTCAATAATCACAGGATCAATCATCGGTAAATCTAATGAAGTAGGCATTCTATAATCTAAGAAAGTGTTATTCTTCATCTGGCCATCTAACATAAAATATTCTTCATTAATTGCCCATCCTATCCCCTGAGTTGTCCCACCCTGAATTTGTCCTTCCACATAAGCTCTGTGAATAGCTTTTCCAACATCTTGAAACGCTGTAACTTTCAAAATTTCTACTTTACCTGTTTCAGGATCAACTTTAACATCTACTATATTTGCAGCATATGATCCTTCTTGTCCTCCTGGATTAATATGTGATTTGCCAGTTATCGGACCTCCAGTATCTCCCAATAATGCTGCAATTTCATTTAAAGTCATTTTTAATTCCGGGTCATTTTTATGGTATAAAACTCCTTCTTTATAATCTACATTTTCATCTTCAGTATCCCATATTAACGCAGCTCTTTTTATTAATTGTGTTTTTATATCTTTAGCAGTATGATAAGCTGCCATTCCAGTTTTAAATGCTACTCCACTACCTCCTGTGTTAGAAGTGTATCCTATAGTATCAGTATCTCCTATTTGAGGTAAAATATTTTCTACATCCACTTCTAAAACTTCTGCAAATTGTTGAGCAATAGCTGTTCTACTACCTCCAATATCAACAGAACCCTCAGTCAAAGAAAAATTACCATCAGGCAAAATATTAGCTATTACACTTGAAATACCTGAATTATTTCTACAAAAACCCATAGAAATACCTCTTCCTACATAATCCCCTTTAGGTAGGGGCATAGAGTAATGAGGGTGATTTCTAATATTTTCCATAACATCTATAGCACCTATGTTTCCATTTATCACACCATCTGATCTTCGTGCACCCTTCTTTGCCACATTTCTAATTCTCAATTCTACTGGATCAATTCCCAAACTATCGGCTATTTCATTTATTAAGGTTTCCGTTGCAAACATAGCTATTGGAGCACCAGGGGCTCTATATGCAGTAGTCTTAGGTTTATTAGTCATAATATCATAGCCATCTATCTGTACATGTTGAATATCATAAGATGCAAATACAGCTGAAGCTGCTCCACTAACTGGTGATCCTGGAAATGCCCCCGCTTCTAACAAAATTTGTGCTTTTGCAGCATTAATAATACCTTGTGAATTATATCCAATTGTTATTTTTTGATAGCTTCCTGATGTTGGGCCTGTTGCCTCTAAAACTTCAGATCTAGACATAGTCATTTTAACTGGATTTCCAGATTTTTTTGATAATATAGCAGCCAAAGGTTCCAAATAAGCTGACAATTTTCCACCAAATCCACCGCCTATTTCCATTGGTATAACAGTAATATTAGAAGCTGAAATACCCAGAACCTGTGCAACTGAATCTCTAATTCCAAAATGCCCTTGACTACTACACCATATTGTCAATCTATCATTTGGTCTCCACCAGGCTGTTCCATTAGTCGGTTCAATATACCCCTGATGTACAGTTTTTGTTCTAAATTCTCGCTCAATGATTAATTCTGATTTTTTTAATTCATCATCGGCATTACCTAATTTGTAAACTTCAATAGTTCCAATATTTGTACCTTTATTATTTCT